>VBCL01000066.1:16490-21915 GCA_005888865.1 Betaproteobacteria bacterium
GTTCGAGCAGGGAGCGATCCGGAATTTCGTCCGCAAACGCGCGAGTCCGGGCGTCGTATCGGGCCAGGCATCGAGACGGTGCCACGCGAGGTTGAGGTTTGCACGCGCGGCGTTATCGACACGGTCGAGTCCGAACCGCCCCAGTACCCGGTCGAGATTTCGCCGATGCAAGTCGTCGAGCCTGGAAAAGGGCAGGTGCCCGCTGCGCACACTTTCCATCGCCGGCTGGTATTCGCCCCGCCAGGCATCCGCAAACGCTTCCCAGTCGATGGCTACCCCGAGTGGTGCGAGGATCGTCTGCGTTTCCCGGGCGATCGAGCTTCGCCAATCGACCAGCGTCCCGAACACGTCGAAAAAAAGGGCCTTGATGTGTTCCATGGCGTTCTCCTGCGCATTGGTTCCTTGGTTGCATCGGGGGCGTCCAGCGCGTACTATGACATTGTCATAGCCCTCGGGGGCGGCTCCTTCGCCCACATCATCCCATGCGCTCCAAGCTGGCCGCTTTCTTCCTCGCCGTCGCGTCGATGGTCCTGGCGATCCCTGCGATCGCGCAATGCCCGGCGTCCGTCCCGGTCGAGGGCGCGCCCCCGCCCGGCCCCTTGCCGATCTTCCCGCCTGACAACTGGTGGAACCTGGACATTTCCGCGGCGCCCGTCGACGGCAATTCGGCAAGCTACATCGCCTTCGTCAATAACGGCGGCACGCGGCAACTCCACCCGGACTTCGGCGGCGAGGTCTCTCCGGGTAGCGTCGACGTCTACGGCATGCCGTACGCGATCGTCGACGGCAGTCAGCCCAAGCTGGCGGTGACGTTCCAATACTGGAACGAGAGCGACGGCGTCGACTATTCGACCCATCAGGGCATCCCGTTCTATCCGATCCCTTCGCAGGCGATCACTCAGCCGCACTGGGTCGAGGGCGGAGCGCCGGGCAACGTCGACGACCGGAGCGAGGATCGGCACCTGCTCATCATCGACTGCACCAACAAGTATCTCTACGAGCTGTACAACGTCTTCTACGATACGACGCAGGCCAAGTGGCTCGCCGGTTCCGGCGCGTTCTTCGACATGAACACCAACAACCGGCGCCCGGACACGTGGACCTCCGCCGATGCGGCGGGTCTCGCGATCCTGCCGGGCCTGGTCCGCTACGACGAGGCTTGGAACCCGGCGGTCACGGAAATCGGTCACGCATTCCGCGTTACCGTGCGCGCGACCAACGGCTACGTCTTCCCTGCATCGCACCGCGCGGGCAGCACCGTCGGCGCGCTTCCCATGGGTGCACGGTTGCGGCTGAAGACCAGTGTGAACGGGCTGGACCCGGCACTTCGGACGAGCGATCCGAACGTCCAGAAGGTCTTCCGCGCGATGCAGAAGCGCGGCCTGATCGTCGCCGATAACGGCTCGGACATGTACATCACCGGCACGTTCGACACACGCTGGAACAACGACATCCTCAATCCCGCCTTCTCGCTGCTCACCGCGAGCGACTTCGAGGTGATCCAGCTTGGCTGGAATCCGGCTTCGGGCGCCGCGGCGCTGAGTGGCGTGAGCGCCAGCCCCAATCCCATCGTGGGCGGGAATCCGTCGACGGGCACGGTGATGCTCACCTCCGCCGCGCCGTCGGGGGGCGCGGTCGTCTCGCTGGGAAGCGCGAGCAGTGCCGTCACGGTTCCAGGCAACGTGTCGGTGAGTCAGGGCGCGACGTCGGCGACGTTTGCCATCGTAACGTCCATAGTGACGACGCAGACATTGGCGACCCTTTCGGCCACCTATGGCGGGGTCACGAAAACCACGACGGTGACGGTCAACCCGGCGGCAGCAGGAGCTACCCTGGCGACGCTTTCGCTCAATCCCACTGACGTGAAGGGCGGCGGTTCGGTGACTGGCACGGTGACGCTGAGCGCGCTCGCGCCCGCGAACGGCGCCACCGTGACGCTGACGAGCTCGAATCCGGCGCTCGCTTCGGTGCCGGCAAGCGTGCTGGTAAGCGCCGGCACGAGTTCGAAGCCTTTCACCATCACCACCGCGGCGACACGGAAGAACGCGTCGGTGACGATCTCGGCGTCCTACGCCGGCGTGACGAAGACCGCAACGCTTACGGTCAAGCGAAGATAGCTTCCTCCGGGCGCCGGCGCTTCGCCCTGGCACTGCATCGCGCAAGCCACGCTTCCCTGCGTGGCCTGCGTACGCACTCGATCCCCTGAATCGCCGCATTGGGGAAAAATGTCGGGTGATGAACGTCGAAAACGACAGCACCCATCATCGCTTTCTGGCTCGTCTGCCCGAAGGCGAGGGCGAGTTGATCTACCGTCAGATCGCGCCTCATACCCTAGAGCTGGTGCATACCGAGGTCGATCCGAAACTGCGCGGCCGTGGCGTCGCCGAGGCGCTCGCCGAAGCAGCCATCGAGCACGCGCGCACGCATGGGTTGCACGTCGTGCCCACCTGTCCCTACGTCCAGCGCTGGCTCACCAAGCATCCCGAGCACCAGGACCTCATCGTCGCGCGCGCCGACGCCGACTGAGCCTGTTCATGTCCACCGAGCTCCTGTTCCGCGAAGACGCTTACCTGCAGACGACGCACGCGCAGGTCGTCGCGGTGAACGAGCGCGGCATCGAGCTCGACCGGACGATCTTCTACCCTCTGGGCGGAGGCCAGCCTGGAGACACGGGTGTGCTGGTGCGGCAGAACGGCGAGCGCATCGTGATCGCCGACGCACGCAAGGGCGAGGCGATCGACACCGTGCTGCACATTCCCGCGCCGTCGATGGCGCATCCGGAAGTCGGGGAGACGCTGACGCTCGAGATCGACTGGGCGCGCCGTTATGCGTTGATGCGGCTGCATACGGCGCTGCACGTGATGTCCTGCGTGGTGGTCGCGCCTGTTACCGGCGGGAACATCTCGGCCGACAAGGCTCGTCTCGATTTCGACATCGACATGAGCCTGCTCGATGCCGCGAAGATCGAGGGCGAGACGAATACGCTCATCGCCCGCGGTGTGGACACCGAGACGGTCTGGATCACCGACGAGGAGCTCGATACGCGCCCGGAGCTGGTGAAGACGATGAGCGTGCAGCCGCCGCGGGGTGCGGGACGGGTGCGCCTGCTCAGGATCCCGGGCATCGACCTGCAACCGTGCGGGGGTACGCACGTGCGCAACATCGCGGAAATCGGCGATATCCGCGTGTTGAAGATCCGAAGCGAGGGCAGGCGAAACCGTCGTGTAGAGATTGCGCTCACGGCGTGAAATCGTCTCGAATGACCGCGAGGACGCCGTGACCGATCTCAATCCGCAGGCCAGGCAAATGGCCGACGAGTCGATGGTGCGCAACCTCGCCGCGCAGGCGCGCGCCATCTGGCCGCAGGAAATGCCGCTCCTGCGCCGCTATGCGCTCCCGGCCGAGGCACGGATCCTCGACGCGGGATGCGGCACGGGCGAAGCGGCATCGCGCCTGGCGGAGCTCTTTCCGGCTGCCCGCGTCCTCGGTGTCGATATCATCGATTCGCATCTGGATCTTGCGCGGTCGCGTTATGCGAGTTTTGCACCGCGGCTTGCTTTCGAGCACCAGAGCGTCTACGACCTCGACACCGAAGACGGCAGTTTCGACCTCACCGTGTGCCGCCATGTCATCCAGTCGATTCCACATCCCGACCGCGTCCTCGCCGAGCTTGCACGCGTGACGCGACCGGGCGGCTACCTGCACCTGATTGCCGAGGACTACGGCATGCTGCACTTCCAGCGTGGCGCGCTCGATCCGCGTGATTTCTGGCACGTCGCGCCGCGTTCCTTCGAGGCGGCCACCGGGACCGATCTTTTCATCGGTCGCAACGCTTTCGGTATGCTCGCCGCGTTGAACCTCGAGGCGATCGCCGTCGACTACGTCATCATCGATCCGCTGCGCGTTCCGCGGGAGACCTTCGCCCAGATCCTCGAGGCCTGGCGCGACGGCTACGTCGAGGCGATCGGCGAGCTGACGCCAATCAGCCGGGAGTCCGCGTCGGCTTACTTCGAACAGATGATCGCCAGCATCCGCGATCCGCTCGGCTACGCGGTGTGGCAGGTCCCGGTATGGAGCGCGCGCGTACCTCGCAACGGTTGATCGTCGCGCAAATTTGTAGGTATTCGTCTGACGAGAGCACCGGGAACCTCTGGCGTCAACATCGGCCTCAATCTTCGGGACGGTCCGAAAGGAGGTTGCCCATGAAACACACGTTGATCAAGTCTCTCCTGGCCGCGCTGGCACTCGGCGTGCTGGCGGGTTGCGCCACGACGACGACGGTCGATGCTCCCTATTATCACTATCACGGCTACCTAGGCCCGGATGGCATGGACTACCGTTTTAGCAACCGGTACTGAGCATTGACGCTGAAGAGAGAATTGCAAACGGCCGCATGCGCGGCCGTTTTTTTGCGAGCTTGTCCGCGCTTCACTAAATCGTCAGCTTGCGCAGCGTCTCCGGATTCTTGATCACCGTCTTCTGGCGACTGAGCGGTGCGCCGTACAGACCTGCGGGCGGATTGGTCTCGAGACGGTTCAGCACCGAGGCCTCGGCGCAGCGCTTGTCGAAGGTAACCGATACCCGCTCTCCGCTGACAGCACCGAGAGCGAAACAGGCCTGACCGAGCTTGGCATTGAGCGGCTTGAGTACGCCATTGGCGACGAGCTCGCCCGGCGTGCCGGTCGCCGCCACCTGCAGGTCATATGTGCGCGGCTTGGCCGCGGGCCGCGCGCTCGCCGCGATGACGTCTGGAAGTCCCACAAGCTCGCGCGCCAGCAGCTCTTCCGAGGCCGCATCAGGCATGCCATCGACGACGAGCGTGATCGGTTGGCCCGTCACGTTGGCGTGCTGCAGAAAAAAGTCGCGCGAGAACTCGTCGGCGATCTTCGCACCGATAGCCTTCAACGCTTCTTCCTCGCTCGCCCAGCTTCCGAGCCCCGTCGGCAGGGTCGTGTTGTAGTAGATTTCCTCGCCCGTCTCGTGATCGGTGCATTTCACCGTCCATGAGGTCATCGCGTACTTGGTCACCGTCAGGCCGGATGCGGGCAGTTGCATGGAAAGCTTCTTGATCTTGGCTTCGCCCAGGACCGCAAAGTCTGCGGTTTTGGCGCTGTCGCCGGCACCGCCCTCCGACCAGGTGCGAAAGCCGAACGACTTGATGCGCTCCTTGAGAATGTTCTCGGCGACCGGAGAACCCTGTGCAGGCGCATCCGGCTGATCGGCATCGCGCACCGCGATCTGCACCGAAACCTTCGGATCCCCGCTGGCGCGAATGAAGTCGATACGTTCGTCGCGTGACATCTGGTTGAGCGATTTCTGGAGCGCCCTGACGTTGACCACCGCCTCGGTGGTGATCGACATCAAGCCATCCTTGCCCATCCGGGGCTCGCTCTCGCGCACCACGGCCTTGATGAAGCTGCCGCTC
>VBCL01000066.1:21947-22499 GCA_005888865.1 Betaproteobacteria bacterium
CGAGCGACTTCGTGTCGAGCAGGAGCGCGACGGCCTTTTCGACAACCTGGCTCTTGGAATCGGCCCGCAGGTCCGTTTGCAGGAGCGCCTTGTCGCTCTGGTAGCGCGGATCGCTGGGGTCGATCAGGCCGACGGCGGAGATGGTGAGCGTTCCTGGTTCGGGTTTGGGCGCCGCCGTTGTCATACGTACGGCTGCGTCGGCCGGCGGCGGCGCGGATGCGCGGATCATGCCCGTGGTGGGGGCCTGCGCCGTCGTGGTGGTATCCGCGGTTTGCCGCTGATAGACGAACCATGCGCCGAGGCCGACCGCAACGGCGACGACGGCAACGACGATCGCGAGCACGGGGCTCCGCGAGGCGTTGGTGGTCGCGCTGGCGCTGGTGGGGGGCTGCGCCGGTTGGCGAACGGGCGGCGGCGGCACGTTGGCCATCGTCGCTTCGGCGGCGCTGATGAGCGTCGGATCGGAATGCGCAGCTGCCCTCGGTGCCGCAACCGGCGCCTGTGCTACTGGAACCGCGGCGTGAACCGCATCGGCAAACTCCTGCGCCGTCT
>VBCL01000437.1 GCA_005888865.1 Betaproteobacteria bacterium
GCCGAGCGTGCGCGGGATGCGGCGCCGCTGCGCCCACGTGACGGCCGGGCTTCCGAAGTACGCCAGAATCGCCGCGATCAGGAATGGCGTCACGACGGGCCCGAGCCAATGAAGCAGCGCGGCGATGACGAGCGCCGCCCCGACGACCCAGAGGTATTGCAGCCCCCTCACGCGACGCGGCAGCGGCGGCTCGGTGCCGGGGTCGTAGGATACGGCGTTGGGATCAGGTCCGGGGGCGGTCACTGTTTTTCTGTAAAATCGGAACGCAAACCGCAGCACTGTACCCCGCCCTACGTCGCGACTCAATCCGATGCCTCGAAACGCCTCCGGCCCATCGCTCTCCTACCGAGGGGCCGGCGTGGACATCGAGGCGGGCGATACGCTGGTCGAGAAGATCAAGCCCTTCGCCAAAGGCACGCTGCGCCCTGAGGTGTTGGCGGGGATCGGCGGGTTCGGTGCGCTTGTCGAGCTGCCGAAGCGTTATCGCGAACCGGTGCTGGTCGCCGGCACCGACGGGGTGGGCACCAAGCTCAAGCTCGCCTTCGCGCTCGGCCGCCACGACACGATCGGCATCGATCTCGTGGCGATGAGCGTCAACGACATCCTGGTCCAGGGCGCCGAGCCGTTATTCTTCCTCGATTATTACGTCTGCGAGCGGCTCGACGTCGCGGTGGCCAGCAAAGTCATCGAGGGTATCGCCGCCGGGTGCAAGCAGGCCGGCTGCGCGCTCATCGGCGGCGAAACGGCCGAGCACCCCGATGCGTTCGTGCCCGGCGAATACGACCTTGCGGGATTTGCCGTCGGCGTGGTCGAGAAATCTCGGGCGATCGACGGCCGCGCCATTGTCGCGGGCGATGCGCTCATCGGGCTCGCGTCCAGCGGACCGCATTCCAACGGCTTCTCGCTCATCCGCAAGATCCTCGACTCGAGCCGTGCCGATCTGAGGCAACCCATCGCGGGCATCACAGGCGTGAGGACGCTCGGCGAAGTTCTGCTCGAACCCACGCGCATCTACGTCAAGCCGGTGCTCGCCCTGTTGGCCGAGATCGAGGTCAAGGGCATGGCGCACATTACCGGCGGTGGTCTCACCGAAAACACGCACCGCATGTTTCCTCACGACCTTGCCGCGCGCATCGATCAGACGAGCTGGCCCCGGCCGCCGATCTTCGACTGGCTGCAGCGCACCGGAAACGTGGTCACCGATGAAATGCATCGCGTCTTCAATTGCGGCATCGGCATGATCCTGGTCGTGTCGCCGACGCAGGTCGAGGCTGCGCTCGAGCGGCTCGCGGCCGCGGGCGAGTCGGCGTATCGGATCGGCTCGGTGGAGCGGCATCCGGGCGCGCCCGCGACCGTCGTCGCGTGACGCCACCCGCGGCGCCGCGAACCGGAATGAAACGCGTCGCGATACTGATCTCCGGCCGCGGCTCGAACATGGCCGCCATCCTCGACGCGGTGCGTGCCGGCGAGATCGCGGCAAATGTGATCGGCGTCATCAGCAACCGGCCTGCCGCTCCCGGGCTGGCGCTCGCCAGCGAGCGCGGCGTGCCCACGGTCGCGATCGATCACATGGCCTTCGCCGACCGGGCCGCCTTCGAGCGCGAGCTTTCCGGCGCGATCGACGCGTTCTCACCGGACCTGATCGTGCTGGCCGGGTTCATGCGCGTGCTTGGCGCCGATTTTGTCGCCCGTTACCGGGGGCGGATGCTCAACATCCATCCTTCGCTTCTTCCCGCGTATCCGGGCCTCGACACGCACGCTCAAGCGCTCGCCGACGGGGTCAAGGTACACGGCTGCACGGTCCATTTCGTCACGCAGGATGTCGACCACGGACCGATCGTCGCGCAAGCTGCGGTCGCAGTGCACGACGGCGATGACGAGGCGGCCCTCGCGGCGCGGGTCTTGCGTGCGGAGCATCGGATCCTGGTCGCTGCCGTGCGTTGGTTCTGCGACGATCGCCTGGTCATCGACGGCAACCGGGTCCGCGTTAAGCATGAGCTCACCGGTGCGGACACGCTGCTCGTGCCCGCCCTGCAGTGACCACAGCGTCGCGCGACACATGGCCGGCCATCAACATCTTCCCAACGCTGTGACCAGGATCGCGTCGTGGATGCGTGCGCATCCCCGCGGGGTCCTGGTCGGAGCGCTCGTCGCATCGCTGCTCGCGCATCTGATCGTGGCTGCGCTGCCGCAGCCGCCGCGGGCCGAGCCCGAGGCTTTGCCGATGCTCTCGGCGACGATCACCGAGATGCCGCCGCCTCCGGCGCCGGTCGCCAAGCGCACAACGCCCAAGCGCAAGCCCCGGCCTCGCCCTGCCGCGCCGGTGATTGCTTCGCCGTCGACGGAACCCGCACCCCAAGTCGCAGAGGCCGCCGTCCAACCGCAACCCGAGGTGGCGCCCGAACCCGCGCCGACGGCGCCGCCCGCGCCGACGGAAGAAGCGGTCGCGGTTGCCGCCAATGACGCGTCCACGACTCCGCAGCTGCCGCCTCGCAGTCTACCGCGGCTTTCTCGGCACGCGCGGTTTTTTCATCGGGGACGCGGTGTACCGACTCGAGCACTCCGACAATCAGTACAGCATCACGACGGTCGGCCAGGCTCGTGGACTGGCGGCGCTCTTCTTCCGTGGCGAGGGACGGCTTTCGAGCACGGGCACGATCACGAGCGCCGGCCTGCAGCCCAATCTCTACACGGCCGAGCGCACCAGCGACGGCCGCCATGAGGTCGCGACTTTCGACTGGGAAACCGGTGTCGTGCTGCTCAACGACAACAAGACCGCCGCGCTGGAATTGCCGACCTTCGACCCGCTCGCGGTCCTCTGGCAGTTCTACTTCGCGCCGCCCGAGCAGGAAGAAGCGGAGTTCAACGTCGCGACCACGCGCCGCGTCTACCATTCGCGCTTCCGTCGCGTCGGAGTGGAGACGGTGGAGCTTCCCTTCGGTGAAGTCGAGACGCAGGTCTGGGAGCGCACCGGAGGCGACGGTAACCTGACCGCCCGCGTCTGGCTCGCGCCGTCGCTGCATCACGTGATGGTGAAGATGCGGCTGTCCAACGGACGGATCACGGGCGAAGCGCTCCTCGACAGCATCCGCGTCGACGAAACCGTCGCGCAGCGATGAGCGCCGCCGGGCCGCCCCAAGGCGCGAATTGCGCCCCCGCTTTTGGGGGCAGCGCAGCGGCTCATTTGGCAAATGAGTTGGCCAATGAGGCCGCAAGCGTGGGGGTTCTCTGAGCGTTCGTAAGGGCGAGCTCGCCGGGCTCGCCGAAGCGCTCGCTGCGGTCTTGCCGCTGACCGCTCCCGCCGATGTCACGCTGCACCAGTTCTTCCGGGCCCATCGTCAGCTCGGGCAGCACGATCGCTCCTTCATCGCCGAGGGCGTGTTCGCGGTGCTGCGGCGGCTGCGCTCTTTGACGGCGCAGGCGGGCACGAACGCGGTCCGGCCGCTGGCGATCGCCGCGGCGATCCGCGAGCTCGGCTTGAGCTTGCGC
>VBCL01000438.1 GCA_005888865.1 Betaproteobacteria bacterium
TCTTCACGTCGTATTGCGCCAGCGCTTCGTTGAGCAGCCCGATCTTGATCCCGTGCTTGACGAAGCGCGGGAAATATTCGGCGTACTTGGTCGCCATGTCGGCCTGCGTGGCTTCCTCGCCGATCGCCTCGACGCGGATCGAGTCGAGAAGCAGGCGCGCGGTGACGAAGCTGTACGCGGGATCTTTCTCGATCAGCGTGCGCGCAGCGAGCACGACGCACTTGCGCACCTCGTCCATCGGCACGCCGTCGTACAGATCCTTGAGCGTGGCTTTGAGGATGCGCTCGGCTTCGACGCCGGCGAGTCCCTCGCAGGACTCCTGCACGAGGTTCTTCAGGCGCACGAGATCGAGCGGCTTCGACACGCCCTGGTCGACGACGTTGATCGTCGCCGGCGCCGGCTCGCCCTTCGCGCTTTTCTGCTTCTCCTGCAAGCGTTCCTGGGCGCGCTTCTCGCGATAGAGCACGTACGCACGCGCGACTTCGTGCTCACCGCCGCGCATCAGTGCGAGCTCGACCTGATCCTGGATTTCCTCGATGTGGATCGCGCCGCCCTCGGGCTTGCGACGCATCAGCGCGCCGACGACCTGGTCGGTGAGTTGCGCGGTCAGCTCGCGGACGCGCGCGGAGCCGGCGCTCTGACCGCCATTGACGGCGAGAAACGCCTTGGTCACTGCGATCGCGATCTTCGAGGGCTCGAAGGCGACGACCGCGCCGTTGCGGCGAATGACCTTGTACTGCGCTAATCGGGGATCGGAATTTGCTGCCATCGGCGGTCTGATTTCGCCTGCCGTCGGGTTCTGCGGGGTAGAGGGGGAGATGGCGGCGGTAGAACTGGCGACCTGCATTTGTGAACTCCTCGTGAAATCTTGTCGTTCTTCGATCTTGGCACCCTCTGCGCGCTGGAACGCCCCCTTCTTGTGAATCCAGCGCTGGGGTGTATTTCCGGTGTCCGGCTCCCCTGGCGCCGAGTGGCGCCAGAGGCAGCTTTCAGACGGCCCCCCGGAATTCCCTTAGGAATCAAAACCTACTATATCTTGTGTTCAAGTGCTCAATCAAGACTAATCATAGTAGTTCGATTCGGCATACGCAAGGGCTTTTTCATGCACACAATCAGGTCTTCAAAAGCGACGAAAAATCATGCTCCTATCATTAGTTCTTGCGGCTGTGCACCATCGATACACCGCAAATCCACGGGTTTGTCCACAGGTACCAAGAGTTATGCGGAGCGGAAGCGCGACCGCACTCCATTCCGCGACGAGCCTCGCGAGGATCGCGTGTGATTCCCTCTACCGCGAGGGCGGGAGAGGGTCAGGGTGAGGCACTGCGCGACCGAGCAGGAGCACCACTAACGCGCCGTGAAGTAAAATGCGGCTGCATCGCACCTGTGCGGGCCCGCGCAACCGCAGTCGAACCTCGTCGCCCCTCCACGAGACTAACAATAGCCATGGCAGCGACCGATCCGAACAAGCCCACGCATCCGGCGCCTCATCTCGGCGACGAGACCATGCCCGGCCACATGGATGGCCTCGTCGACACGACGGGGCGCGGACCGCGGCGCTCGAGATATGCGCTGGAGCCGGGCGCCAGAGCCCCGACAATGCTGGGTGGACTCCTCGGACGTCGCGCGGTCTTCGCCGACGGCTCCACGTACACCAATGCCGAACGCTTAAGCGCACCGCCCGCGTTGACGATCACCTTCAGGACGACGAGGGCCGAGCTCAGTGTCATCGCGTTCGGACACGTGGGCCTGCTCGAATCGTATTTCGACGGCAGCATCGACGTCGATGGCGATCTCGCGCTCGCGTTCCGCGCCGGGATGGATGCCGGTTTCGACCGCAGTCCCAACAAGCTGGTGGCGCTGCGCAATCGCTGGCACGAGTTCCGCTTCTCCAACAAGTCGATCGCGCAGGCCAAGGCGAACGCGCGCTTCCACTACGGGTTGGGTGAGCCGTTCTACAAGCTCTGGCTCGACCGCGTGGGCATGATGTACACCTGCGCCTACTGGAAGGAAGGCACGAAGACGCTCGAAGAGGCGCAGCTCAACAAGATGGATCACGTCTGCCGCAAGGTCCAGCTCGAGCGCGGCGAGACGTTCCTCGACGTCGGTTGCGGCTTCGGCGGGCTGCTGTTCCACGCCTGGGAGCACTACGGCGCGCTCGGCACCGGCATCAACGCGACGACCGAACAGGTCGGCGAGGTCAACGCGGAGATCGCGCGCCGCAACCTGACCGACAAGATTCGCGTCGTCGAGTGCGATTTCCGCGAGATGCCCGGCCAGTACGACAAGCTCTTGTCGATCGGGACGCTCGAGCACGCCGGGCCCGACGAGCTGCCGCAGGTCGTGCGCGCGCACGCCGACGCGCTCAAGCCGGGAGGCCTCGGCGTGATCCACTTCATCGGTCATGTCGGCGATTTCGCGACTGAGTTCTACATCCGCAAGCACATCTTCCCGGGGGGGTGGATCCCGAGCCTCTCCCTGGCGATCGACTGGATGGAGCGCAGCGGCCTCGAGGTGCTCGACGTCGAGAACCTGCGCCGGCACTACGCATTGACGCTCGATGAATGGGCCGAGCGCTTCGACGCCCACTGGGAGGCGATCCACGCGCTGGACCCGGTGCGCTTCGACGAGCGCTTCCGCCGCACCTGGCGCGCGTATCTCTGGTCGTGCGCGGAGATGTTCCGCTCGAAGGACAGCCGCACGCATCTGTTCCAGGTCACGGTCAGCAAAGGCAACCTGCCGGCCGACGGCTATCCGATGAGCAGGGCGTTCTTGTATCGATAGTCATCCCGGCGAAGTCGGCACTGGTTGTCGCCCCGGCGGAGGCCGGGGCCCAAGTTCGACCGCTGCGGTGATTCGCGCTAACTTGGATCCCGGCCTGCGCCGGGATGACAAAGACCCCTTGGCCACCTACGCCGAAAAGATCGCCGCGCTCCAGACCGAG
>VBCL01000439.1 GCA_005888865.1 Betaproteobacteria bacterium
ACGTCGTTCAGGCACGGCCTCGTCCACGATACCGTCGCCTCGTTCGAAGTGCTCACCGGCGATGGGCGGATCCTCACCTGCACGCGCGACAACCCGCATCGCGACCTCTTCTACGGCTTCGCCAATTCGTACGGGACGCTGGGCTACGCGCTCAAGGTCACGCAACGGACGATGCCGGTCAAACCGTATGTCCATATCGAGCATCAGCGCTATACCGATCCGTCGGCGTGCTTCGCCGACATCGCGACTATCGCCGCCACGCGCGAGACCGCGTTTCTCGACGGCGTGGTGTTCGCGGCGGGCGAGCTCTACATCGTGCGCGGGACCTTCGTCGAGACAGCCCCGTACCTGAGCGACTACA
>VBCL01000443.1 GCA_005888865.1 Betaproteobacteria bacterium
CAGGTCGTAGAGCGGCACCAGGATCGCGATCCCGGGGATCATCGACGTGGCCAGCAGGGCAACGAGCACCAGGTTCTTGCCCGCGAAGCGGAAGCGCGCCATCGCGTACGCGCAATGCACCGCGACGATCAGGGCGACGACGAGCGCTGCCAGCGTGACGATCACGCTGTTGCGGAAATAGATCGGCAGGTTCGACTGCTCCCACACCTGGACGTAGCTCGTGAGCGTCGGGGGATCGGGCAGCCACTTGGGCGGGAAGGTGAGGATCTGCGATGCCGGCTTGAGCGAGGTCGAGAGCCCCCACAGGACTGGCAGCAGCGCGATGGCGACGACGGCGAACGAGGCGACGCCGGCGAGCGCGTTCCCGACCACGAGGCGTCGCGGGCGGCTCATCGCTGCGGAGCCCTCAACGCGCGCACGTAGAAGAGCGAGAGCGCGAGGTTGATGAAGGTGAGGACGAGGCCGAGCGCCGCGCCACGGCCTAAGTCCCAATTCTCGAAGCTCATCTTGAGCACCCGGAGCGCGAGCGTCTGCGTGCTGCCGACTGGTCCACCGCCCGTGAGCACGTAGATGAGCGTCACCATGTTGAAGTAGAGAAGGGTGAGCTGGATCAGGATCACGACCAGCGTCGGCGTGATCATCGGCACGGTGATGTAGCGGAAGAGCGCGATCTTTCCTGCGCCGTCCATGCGCATCGCCTCGTACAGGTCGGAGGGAATCGTCTGCAGCGCGGCAAGGAAGAGGAGCGCCGCCATCGGATAGCTCGACCACACGTTGACGCCGACGAGCGCCGCCATCGCCCCGGTCGGCGAGGCGAGCAGCGCCGCGGGCACGCCGATGAGTTCCTGGCTCGCATAGTTGATCGGTCCGAATTCGGGGTTGAGGAGCCAGCCCCACAAGAGCGCCGTGACAGTCTGCGAGAACACCCACGGCAGGATCGCGAGCGTCCGCACGACGCCGCGGAAGCGCATCGGCCGGTTCAGGAGCAGCGCGATGGCCAGCGCGTACGGGATCACCAGCGCGAGGAAGGTGTCGTAGAGCTTCGAGTGCACCGACAGGTCGTAGAGCGGCACCAGGATCGCGATCCCGGGGATCATCGACGTGGCCAGCAGGGCAACGAGCACCAGGTTCTTGCCCGCGAAGCGGAAGCGCGCCATCGCGTACGCGCAATGCACCGCGACGATCAGGGCGACGACGAGCGCTGCCAGCGTGACGATCACGCTGTTGCGGAAATAGATCGGCAGGTTCGACTGCTCCCACACCTGGACGTAGCTCGTGAGCGTCGGGGGATCGGGCAGCCACTTGGGCGGGAAGGTGAGGATCTGCGATGCGGGCTTGAGCGAGGTCGAGAGCCCCCACAGGACTGGCAGCAGCGCGATGGCGACGACGGCGAACGAGGCGACGCCGGCGAGCGCGTTCCCGACCACGAGGCGTCGCGGGCGGCTCATCGCTGCGGAGCCCTCAACGCGCGCACGTAGAAGAGCGAGAGCGCGAGGTTGATGAAGGTGAGGACGAGGCCGAGCGCCGCGCCACGGCCTAAGTCCCAATTCTCGAAGCTCATCTTGAGCACCCGGAGCGCGAGCGTCTGCGTGCTGCCGACTGGTCCACCGCCCGTGAGCACGTAGATGAGCGTCACCATGTTGAAGTAGAGAAGGGTGAGCTGGATCAGGATCACGACCAGCGTCGGCGTGATCATCGGCACGGTGATGTAGCGGAAGAGCGCGATCTTTCCTGCGCCGTCCATGCGCATCGCCTCGTACAGGTCGGAGGGAATCGTCTGCAGCGCGGCAAGGAAGAGGAGCGCCGCCATCGGATAGCTCGACCACACGTTGACGCCGACGAGCGCCGCCATCGCCCCGGTCGGCGAGGCGAGCAGCGCCGCGGGCACGCCGATGAGTTCCTGGCTCGCATAGTTGATCGGTCCGAATTCGGGGTTGAGGAGCCAGCCCCACAAGAGCGCCGTGACAGTCTGCGAGAACACCCACGGCAGGATCGCGAGCGTCCGCACGACGCCGCGGAAGCGCATCGGCCGGTTCAGGAGCAGCGCGATGGCCAGCGCGTACGGGATCACCAGCGCGAGCGAGCCCACCGTGTAGATGACCGCGGAGAGCGCGTCGTCCCAGATCGAGGGATCCTTCAGCAGTGCAATGTAGTTGTCGAGGCCGACGAAGTGGAGCTTCTGCGCGTAGCGCGTCGCGTGCAGGCTCAACAGGATCGCGTCGAAGACCGGGTAGATCGAGACCGCGATCACCAGCGCGGTCGCCGGCCCGATGAACGCTAGCGGCAGCCACGAGCGCTTGCGCGGTTTGCGGAGGGCGACGGGTGCCGGCGATTCGTCGGCCGTGATGGCGAGCGACATGGCTTCGTGCTGAAACGGCTTACGCGGTGACGGGTTGGGTCTCGCCCAGTGCGTCGATGTCTTCTTTCAGCCGTGCGCGGGCCGGATCGTCGAGCGCGACGAGCGGCGGCATGACCTTCAGCCACCGCGGTTCGCTTCCAAGCAGCGCGCGGATGCCTTTGAGCGCCGGCATCAGCGAGTGCGGCTCGAGCGAAGCGAAGAGCTCGCGGAGGAACGCCAGTTGTTCCTGCCGCTCGGCATCCGTGTGCGCGTCGTGCAGGCGGCGCAGCCGTTCGGGATACAGATTGGCGATGCCGCAGATCGTGCCTGCGCCGCCGGCCGCGAGCAGATCGGGCAGATGCGGCTCGTTCCCCACCAGGATATTGAGCGTCGGGAAGCTGCGCACCAGGGCGAGCGAGTGGTCGAGATTGCCGGCGCTGTCCTTGACGCCTGCAATCACGTCGGGGAATTCGGCGACGAGCCGCTCGATCGCGCAGAATCCGATCGGCACGCCGCTTACCTGCGGGATGTGGTACAGGTAGATCCGGAGCCGGTTATCGCCGACGCCCTCGATCAGCCGACGATAACTGGTGACGACGCCTTCGTCGCCGATGTTCTTGAAGAAGAACGGCGGCAGAACGAGCGCTCCGCGGCATCCGCTCTCGAGCGCGTGCTGCGTCAGCGCGATCGTGTCCTGCAGCGCCGCGCAGCCCGCGGCGGGAACGATCTTCGAAGGCGGGACCCCGGCAACGAGCAGCGCTTCGAGCCCGGC
>VBCL01000444.1 GCA_005888865.1 Betaproteobacteria bacterium
TGGTTCGGGCTCATCTGCGCCTTCGACTGCATTCACGACATGGTCGATCCGAAGAACACGCTGCGCGCCATCCGCGCCGGCCTCGCCGACGACGGCGTCTTCCTCTGGTCCGAACCGAACGCCTCGGACAATCCGCTCGAGAACCGCAACCCCGTCGGCAGGGCGTTCCAGTGCGTGAGCCCCCTACACTGTCTCACGGTGTCGCTCGCCCACCGCGGCGAGGGGCTGGGGACCGTCATCGGCGAGCGAGGCGTGCGTGCGCTCGCGCGCGAGACGGGCTTCTCGCACATGGAGAAGCTGCCGATCCAGAACCCGTTCAACCAGTTCTTCGCGCTGCGCCGGTAACGATCTCCGAACGCGCGCCGGGCGGACGTAGCGTCGCCCGGGCACGTCGCGCGGCGGCGAGATTCACGGCTCGCCGCCGCGCGTTCGCCGCGGTTTGACACCGCGCTGCACTGCGTGCTATCCCTTCGGCGTTTTTCGACGACCAATCGCCAGCCGTGCACGTCCGCGCCGGAGGACGCCGATGCTGTCGTTCCGCCGCACCCTCCCCTTCTTGCTCGCCCTGCTGCTCCTCACTCCCGTCGTCGCGCGCGCGACGACGGCACAATTCAACCTCGACACGCCAGCGGGCGGTCCGTTTCCAAGCGACGTGTTCACCGTCGTCGACCCCAGCCACAACACTGGAATACGCATCAATCTTCCGAAACCCGACTGCGCCGTGCGACCGAGCGATTGCGCGGACATCGACGTGTTGAACATGCTGGACGGCTTCAACGCCCAGCCGCGAATGTCGATCCCGTTCAACGGACCGATCGATCCAGGCTCGGTCAGCAGCACCAACGTATTTCTCAAGAGCCTTGGGAGCACGCTCGGCGGCGGCGCCGGCACGATCGTCGGCATCAATCAGGTCGTCTGGGATCCCACGTCGAAGACACTCCACGTGGAGTCCGACGAATTCCTCGACCAGCACACGCGCTACCTGCTCGTGGTCACGAACGGTGTTCGCGATCCCGATGGCGGGCCCGTCAACGCGGGGCCGTTCAACGCGTTCCTGCATCGCAACGACCTGAGCGCCGCACACGCGGCCTACCGCCAGGAGCTGGTCGCCGCTCTCGCCCAGGCGTCGGTGCCAGTGCAGTCCGTCATCGCGGCCAGCGTCTTCACCACCCAGAGCACGACGGCCGTGCTCGAAAAGATCCGAGACCGCATCAAGGCTATGCCGGCACCGACCGCCACCGTCCTCGCCAACTTCGCACGGGCCAATGTGGTCGCAATCCGCTGGCACCGTCAGGTGGCGACGAGCGGGCCGACGTCGGACTCGTTCGTGCCCGTGCCGGCGCTCGACGTCTTCCCAGGTTCGGTGGGCCGGATCGTGTTCGGTCGATTCAACTCGCCCGACTGGGAGACGCCGGCCAAGTACATTCCGGCGATCGGCACCCGAACGGGCGTGCCTGCCGTCCAGGGGACCAACAAGCTTTATTTCAATCTGTTCGTCCCATCGGGAACGCCGCCGACGGGCGGCTGGCCGGTGGCGATCTTCGGTCACGGGTTCACGGACAGCAAGCAAGGTGCGCCATTCGCCGTCGCGTCCACGATGGCGCACTACGGAATCGCCACGATCGCCATCAACGTGGTCGGCCACGGCGGCGGCGCCCGCGGCACGCTGGAAATCATCCCGGCCGTCGGTGCTCCCATCACGATTGCCGACGGCGGGCGCGGCATCGACCAGGACCGCAATGGCACCATCGACTCCACGGAAGGTTCCAGTGCCGCCACTCCGAGGGGAATCATCGGCAACCGCGACGGTCTCCGGCAGACGGTCGCCGACCTCATGCAGCTCGTCCGCGTCATCCAGAGAGGCATCGACCTCGACGGCAACGGCATTGCCGATCTCAACGGCGGCCGCATCTACTACTTCGGCCAGTCGTTCGGAGGGATCTACGGCACCAAGTTCATCGCGGTCGAGCCCGCGGTCAGAGCGGGCGTGCCAAACGTCCCGGGTGGGGCGATCATCGAGATCGCGCGACTGAGCCCCGCGTTCCGCGGCCTGGTCGGATTTGCGCTACTGACTCGCGTACCGTCGTTGAGCAACGCCGGCCCGTTCGCCCCACCGCTCTGGGGCTTCCAGGAGAGCATCCCGCTCCGCGACGACCCGGCGGTGTTGAACCCGGCGCCGGGCGCCATGCCGATCCAGGAAGTTCTCGACAACACCGAGTGGGTCTCGCAGTCCGGCAACCCGGTCGCCTACGCGCCACACCTCCGCAAGATCCCGC
>VBCL01000466.1 GCA_005888865.1 Betaproteobacteria bacterium
GAGCCGCCGACGTTGTTGACCAGCACGTCGACACGACCGAGCACGCTTATCGCCTCGGCGACCATCGCCGCTACCGATTTGGAATCGGTGACGTCGCATTGCGCGACGTGTATCGATTCGCGGAGCGCGCCGGCGCGCTCGAGAGTTTCGGCGAGACGTTCTGGCTCGCGATCGACCGCGACCACGCGCGCTCCCTCTTCCGCAAAACGAACCGCGGTCGCGCGGCCATTGCCCCACCCGGTGCCGACGCATCCCGCGCCGGTGACGATCGCGACCTTGCCTTCGAAGCGCTTCATGCGCGGGCTCCGAAGCGATAGAGGCGTTCGGGATTGGTCACGAGCAGCGCCTGGCGCTGTTCCTCGGACGGCGCGATGGATGCGAGCAGATCGACGAGCAAGCCATCGTCGGGCAGGTGAGAGAGGTTCGGATGCGGCCAGTCGGTTCCCCACAATACGCGCTCGCCCGCATCCTCGACCAGCGTCCGTGCGAACGGCACCGCGTCCTCGTACGGAGGTCCCTGCCGCGACGCGCGTTCGACGCCGCTCACTTTAACCCAGAAGCGCTCGTCGCACATCAGCTCGCGCAGCTTGCGAAATTCGGGGTGATCGAGACCGCGCGAAGCGTCCACGCGCGCCATGTGATCGATGACGACCGGAACCGGCGAGCGCAATAGCGCGGGTGCGAGATCGTGCACGAACGAGCTCTCGAAATGCAGCTGCAGATGCCAGCCGATGCCGGCGAGCCGCCCGCTGAACGCGATGATGTCGTCGATCGGTATCGATTCGCCAAGGTGGCGCATGAAGTGAAAGCGGGCGCCACGGAAGCCGGCGGCGTCGAGCCGGCGCAGCTCGGGTTCGCTGATCGTCACCGGCACGAGCGCGATGCCGACATAGGCGCCGTTGCGTGCCGCAAGCGCGTCCTCGGTCACCGAATTGTCGAACCCATGCGCGTTGGACTGCACGACGACGCACCGCTCGACGCCGAGCAGCGCGTGCAGCGCGAAGAGCTTCTCCTTGGGCGCGTCGCACGGCGTGAACCTGCGGTCCGCCGCGAAGGGGAAACGCACCTGCGGACCGAACACGTGGACGTGCGCATCGCAAGCTCCGGCCGGCAACTCAAGCCGGGGTTTGCTGGGCGACGGGTGATAGGAAAGGGTTGGGGAACTCATACAACATTAGCGCATGGCGTAAGTGTCGCGTTAAGTGAATTCGTAGCCGACGAACCATTGCCCGGATCGAGCTCCTGCGTGAGCGCGCTCATTCGAGCCTCGATTTTGTGCCGTTGCCGCCGGACTCAATCGGCGCTCGGAGGCCACGCGTCCGACTTCGCTCGAGAGCGATCGGCATCGCAACGCAGATGCCGTCAGGATTTCTTACACGTGATATCCGGCATTCAGCGGCGGGCTATTGCAACTCCTTGATTGCTTGTGAATCTGCCGTCCTGGCGTGGTCTATGCTCGACGTATGGTTCGCCGATGACGCGACGGAAACCCACCGTAGGCGCGCCAAGGGAAAGGGAGCAGCCATGTCATTCCTCAAATCAGTAACAGCGCTTGCGGGCCTCGTTTGGATTACCGGTTTCGCTCCGTCAGCGGCAGCACAACTCGCGGCGTCGGATACCGTCACTTTCTTCCGCCCCCAAGGGGCACCGTTCTCTTTTACGCTCTTCGAGGAAACGGAAGGTGTCGCTACTTTCACGCTCATCGCCGGCGTAGCGCCGACCGGCAATGCGGCTCTGTTTGGCAGTTACACGGTACTGACGGAGCCCGACGGGACCATCAGCGATGTCTTTGGCGTGGTTCCGGTGGATACGATAGGCCCGGTCAATTTTGCTTTTTTCTCCGATTCCGAAACCGGGTCGACCACCGTGCCGTCGCAATTCATCAATCCGGCGGGGGGCACACCCATCATCCTGCTAGAGGGCAACGGCGGGCCCTTTGACGTCACAAACTATCTGAGCCCCGTGCTGCAGGATCTTGGGATCACCGCGACCTTTCGGAGCGACGCTGAACCCTCTGTGCCCGAGCCGGCGACGCTCGCGCTGGTTGGCATGGCACTCGCCGCTGTTGGCATGGCCCGCCGCAAGCGAGCATAGAAGTAACCGGGCCTGGCCCATCCGTAACCCGGCCAAGATTCTGCGCGATCGTCGCCGGCACGGCATGGATCGTCCATGCCCATGCACATCATTTCCCTGAGGGTTCTTGCAGGATCGGTTCGAATGCGGACTCGCTACGAGGCCGTTGGGAAAGCGACGCTCGCTGCACTTCGGTAATCTGCTGCGTCTCGGGAACGGTCGCGGCAAAGGACAGCTGGGCAAAGATAGGTTCGGCGAAAGCGGCAAGATTCGAGTGGCGGCTACGCCAAGCGAATTCGGGCAGGCGCAGATCGTGATAGCCGAGCGTGCACCCGACCGCGATGTCTATGAAATCCTAATTCCGTGCGCTTCGATCCGAACGGT
>VBCL01000067.1 GCA_005888865.1 Betaproteobacteria bacterium
ACCGGCGTTCAATGCAGTGCCGTTCAATTCAGCGAGCGTGATTCCCACGGCGGTCGGTATGGCGACGATCAGTTTTACTGACGGCAACACGGGTACGTTCGCCTACACGGTCAACGGCGTGTCGCAGATCAAGGCGGTCACGCGCGAAATCTTCAGCGGCTCAGGCACCGTCTGCCACTAGCGCGCGACGCCGGAATCCCGGGTTCCCTGCGTTCAACCCGGGCTACAATAGTGAGGTCGAGTTGTCGACGCGGGTTGCCGCGTTGGCGCGATGTCCTCCGTCGAATCGCCCTCTCCCGACCATAACCTCGCGGCATTGCTCGTCTCGAGCGCGGAGCGTCATCCGGCGCTTCCCGCGGTGGCTGTCGGGTCGGTCGTGTATCACGACTACGCCGCGCTCGCCGTGCGCGTCGCGCAACTCGCGGCGACGCTTTCCGCGGCATCCTTTCTCGCGGGGGAGCGCATCGCGCTCGTCGCGCGCAATTCGCCCGAATACATCGAAGCGCTCTTTGCGTGCTGGCACGCAGGGCTGTGCGCGGTTCCCGTCAACAGCAAGCTGCATCCGAGCGAGCTCGCCTACGTGCTCGACCATTCGGGCGCACGCTGGGCTTTTGTCGATGCGTCCTGGCACGCGACGCTCGAGGGGCGCAACGGCGAATTGCCTTCGCTCGAGCGCGTCATCGGTTTCGGCTCCCGTGAATACGCCAGCCTGTTCGGAGACGCGCGACGCGACGAGCCCGCAGCCGTTGCTCCGGCCGATCCGGCGTGGCTCTTCTACACCAGCGGCACGACCGGGCGCCCGAAGGGCGCGATACTTTCGCACGCCAACCTTTCGGCGATGAGCGAGAGCTTCCTTACCGGCGTCGAGCCGGTCGCCGCGGGCGACGCAATCCTCCACGCCGCGCCGTTATCGCATGGCTCCGGCCTCTATGTGCTGCCGCACGTTCAGCGCGCTGCCGTCAACGTCGTGCCCGAGTCGGGCGGGTTCGACCCGGAAGAGACCATGGCGCTCCTCGCGCGGTGGGCGAACACGCGTTTCTTCGCCGCGCCGACGATGGTCAAGCGCCTTGTCGCGCATCGTGCTCTCGGCGATGCGCCGCTCGAGCACCTTGCGAGCATCATCTACGGCGGCGCGCCGATGTACGTCGAGGATTGCAAGACCGCATACGCGGCGCTCGGATCCCGGCTCGCGCAGATCTACGGGCAGGGCGAGTCGCCGATGACCATCACGGCGATGCCGCGCGCGATGCTCGCCGCAGCGATCGAGCAGGACGACGACGCTCGCCTGGGCTCGGTCGGCGTCGCGCAGGTCGGCGTTGAAATCCGGATCGGCGATGCCGATGGCGCCGTTCTACCCCTCGGCGAGGTCGGCGAGGTTCTCGTCCGCGGACCCACCGTGATGCAAGGCTACTGGATGAATCCTGAAGCAACCGCAGCGACGCTGGCGGGCGGATGGCTGCATACGGGAGACGTCGGATGCCTCGACAGCGACGGTTTCCTGACGCTCAAAGATCGCTCGAAGGATCTCATCATCAGCGGCGGCAGCAACATCTATCCGCGTGAGATCGAGGAGGTGCTGCAGCGCCACCGCGACGTCGCCGAGGTCGCGGTGATCGGGCGGAGGCATCCGGACTGGGGTGAGGAAGTGGTCGCCTGCGTGGTCGCGCGCCGTGAGGCCAATGCGGCTGCGCTCGAGCGCGAGCTCGACGCGCTGTGCCTCGAGCACGTCGCACGCTTCAAACGACCAAAAGCCTATGTGTTCTTTGCCGAATTGCCGAAGAACAGCACGGGCAAGGTCCTGAAGACGGTGCTGCGCGAACGCGTCGGGAACGACAAAAGACCCTTCCAGCACACCCGTTCGCCCTGAGCCTGTCGAAGCCTGCCCTGAGCTTGACGAAGGGGGTGAACGTCATTGGTCAGGAGCGCGCTTGTTGCGCTGCAGCGGCGACGATACTAACGCCGCGATCACGCCGGCCGCGCCCGCGGACGCGAATGCCGCCCAGGGTCCGACGGTCTCGACCAGCTGGCCGCCGACGGCCATGCCCGCGCCGACGCCGATGACGATGCAGGTCGACATCCATGTGAACGCCTCGGTCGCGTAGCGTGCCGGCGCATAGTGCGTCACGAGCAGCGACAACGCCGTCAACGCCGGCGCAATGAGGAGCCCCGCGACAAAGGCGAGCATCGTCAAGAGCCAGGGAACCGCCACGAGCGCATGCGCGCCGACCGGCACAGCGAAGCCGAGCAGCAGCCGCGGCAGTTGCCGTTCGAGGGGCAGCGCGAGATTCAGCCCGCCGTAGGCGAGCCCGCCGAGCGCACTGCCGATCGAGCAGACCGCGAGCAGCGCGCCACCGAAGGCGAGCATCCCGGCTCGGGCGGCGAACCCGGGATAGCCGACCTCCAGCATGCCGAAGGCGAAGGTGAGCGCTGCGCTGGTGGCGTAGACCACGAGGAGCCTCCGCTCGGTCAGCGGCCCGAGCAGATGCCGGTCTTCGTCAGTCGCGCGCCTCCAGTAACGAGCCGCGCCGGAGAGCACGAACAGCGGCGCTGCGCTTGCGGCGATGAGCCAGGTGATGGTGAACGCGTCCGCGGGCGTTCCGAAGATCAACGCCAGGCCGATCAATGCCGGTCCGACGGTGAAGTTGATCTCGATCAGGACCGAGTCGATGGCGAAGGCCGTGCGACGCTGTCCCGGGTCGTCGAAGCGATGGCGCCAAAGCGTGCGCGTCAGCACCGAGATCGGCGTCACGAACGCGCCCGCAATCATCGTCAGCGGGGCGATGGCCGTGAGCGGGAGATGCAGCGGTGCCGCGAAGAGCAGCAGGCCGAGCGCGGCAGGATGCACAATGCCGGTCGCGATGAGAACCCCGTGCGGCCCGTAGCGATCGATCAGCCGTCCCTGGATCGGGGCCGTGCTCGCCATGGCGACGAGGTAGGTACCCACCATGGCGCCAGCGAATGCAAACGATCCGGAAAGCTCGCGCAGGTGCACCAGCATCGACAGCGACATCATGCCGACCGGCATGCGCGCGATCAGCGCGATCAGGAGCAGCCTCGGGACGCCGGGAAGCCCGAAAAACGCGACGTAATGCTTCAGGAAGCGCTGCATCGGAAACGTGACACGCGAGGCCAGCGACGGCCGCGGGCGAGCGGTGGCAGAGGATCAGTCAACTCAGCTCGGTGCGATTCGGTCGAGCTCAGTTCAGATAAGCCGGAAATTTCGGCAACGCCCTGAAGTCGACCATGTCGTGCTGGACCACCAGGCGCGCTTTGGTGTTCGTGACGATCTTCTCGATGCGATCGATCGAGGCCAGCGTATCGGCGCGCTCGAAGTTGATCGCGGGAATGCGGCGGTACTTGCGGTTGTCACGAGTGTGGTAGAGATCGCCCGAGAGGATGACCACACCTGATTTCCGGAGCTTGATCTCCAACACCTGATGACCCGGCGTGTGCCCCGGCGCCTTGAGGATGCGCACGCTGCCGTCGCCGAATACGTCATGGTCAGCGTCGATCATCTGCGTCCTGACGTTCGTGTAGGCACTGAACGTGGTCGGGTCGACACCGAACGGTGGCGGTGTGCGCATCGCCCAGGCGAGCTCGGCGTTATTGATGATCCAGATCGACGTGCCGAGGAGATTTGCGTTGCCAGTGTGATCGAAGTGGAAGTGCGAGAACGCGACATGGGTCACGTCCGCCGGGGTGAGGCCCAGGGCCTTCAGTTGCTCGGCGAACGTCACCGGCACGCGCAGGCGAATGCCGCCTGCAAGCTCGACGCCGTCCTTGCTTTCCGCGAGCTTGTCGCCGAGGCCCGTATCCCACAGCAACGCGCCCTTGGGGTGGCGGATCAGGAAGCAGGGAACGGCGACGCCGCCGGGCTTGCCGTCGTATTCTCCGGTGTCCGAGAAAAAACCCATGTCCTTGAATTCCGCGCGACCGCAGTCGAGCGCGTAAAGGCGGACCTCGTTGACGGGCTCCGCCGCCGTCGCGGGTGTTGCGACGATGACGGACAACAGGGAAAGCAATACGCGACAAAACGACGACGTGCGCAACATCGGGGCCTTTCGCTGAAGAAGACGGGAGGCGCCGACCGAATTTACCAGATGTGCGCCGGTGTTGCTCATCGCCCGCGGTCGCGGGCCATTACCGCCAGTCGACAGCGCCGAACGTGTCGTGACCGAGATAGGTGTAGAACAGACCGATCGTGCCGCGCGTCTGCGTGATGTCGCCGAGATCGGAAAAGCTGGCGTTGCGACGCGACCAGACGTACCTCAACGCGACCGCATGCTGGCGATGGATGCGGAACGTCAGCGCCGTATCCGCGCGAAGAATGTTGTCGTGACCTCCCGTGCTGGCCGAGGCGATCCGGCTCACGAAGTACTCGCGCCCGACCGCGTCGAGCGAGACCTTGCCATCGAAAATGAGACGCAGCGAGAGCAGGGCCTGTGGCGCAACACCGTAGTGGTAGTCGGTATCGCTCGCGCCGTGCAGCGTCCCCACACCGGCGTACCCCGCACCGAACATTCCCGTTCCCTGGAGCGCGATCGAGTCGGAGAGCCACCACTGGCCGGTCGTGCCGAGCGACAGCGCCGTGCTCGAGATCCGAAAGATCTGCGGCGCGATGTAGTCGTAGCTGCCGTAGAGTCCCCAGATGCCGCGGTAGTTCGCGCCGACCTCGTAGTCCTTGGCCAGCAGCGAGCCCCGCGTCAGGATGTTTTCGACCCCATTGGCGCTCGACGCCGTCGCCTGGAACGCGAAGTAGTCGAAAGGTCGTTTGTAGGTGTAGCCGGGCTTGCCCGGCAAGCCGTAATCCATCGAGAAATCGACCTGCGCTTCGTTGTGCTTCACCCGGCTCGACGCGCCGGGCTCGTTTTGGGTGGTGGCGGCAAACCCGAGCGCGACGCGGCTGTAGTAGGTGGGATCGTGGCTCGGAAAGATCGGCTTGAACCGATCGCCGAAGGCGAGCCGGTTGAAGCCCGTCGCCGGAGAGATCGCTGCGGCGCCGATCTCGCGCCAGACGTCGGGCGCATCGCCGCCGCGCTCGAGCAGCAGGCTCGCCATCCGGAAAAGTGCTTCCCCGAGAAAGCTGCCGGCGATACCGCTCGCGATCTGATCGTTCCTCGATGGCGGCGTCGTTTCGCCAGCGATTTCCCAGAACGCGCTGCCGGCGAAGGTGTACCCGAGGGACGGCCAGAAATCGAGCCCGGCCGAACGCGCGAAGCCGTGATACATCGACCCCTGATACGGATGCCAGAATTGATTGACCTTGAACGGATCGTTGTCGACCACCCAGTTGTGATGAAGGTTGTGCCGGATCGACGTCAGGTTCGAGTGGTACGGGTCGCCCGTGGTATACCGGTTGGCGAGGTTCACGAGGACGTCGAAGCCGACGATCTCCAAGGCGGGAATCGCGTAGCTCTTGCGCGCCTGAATGCGGGCTTCGACGTCCGTGGAGAAATCGGCTGGCGCCGGTGCGGGCGCAGCCGCCGGCACGATCGCGTTGTCCTGCAACGCGGCCCACAGCTCGGGAAAGCTCGGGGGCACGACTTCCTGGGCTGCGGCGCTCGAAGCCGCCGCCGCTGCGACGCACAACGCGAGGACCACGCGAAGAAGCGTCGTCAAGGATCGCGAAACCGTTCTTCTTCTTGAGTTCAGCATCAAGCCGGTTGTAGGGATTGCAGGGGCAGCGCAACCTTACAGCCTTCCTTGCAGCGCTTGCCGCCATCCGGGCACATTGACGCCGTGCGAAGGCGGCGTCGAGAGACGCAGCACGAACCGTGCCGCCGCCGCGCGCCGCGGCCTTGCCTTGACCACGGCCGTTCGCCGGATCACGATAGGCGCCCAATTCGAACAATCCAGGGAGGAGACCCATGCACGCACCATTCGATCGTCGCCGATTTCTGCTTGCCCTCGGCGCCGCGACCGCCGCCGGAACGCTACCGCGGGTTGCCCGCGCAGCGATGGGCCCCAATGACAAGTTCGACCTGTTGATCAAGGGCGGGGAAGTCCTCGATCCGAGCCAGAAGTTGCGCGGGATGCGGGACATTGGTATCCGCAATGGCGTGATCGAGGCTGTGCAGGCCGACATTCCGGCCGAGCGTGCGCTCAAAGTACTGAGCGCGACCGGGCGACTGGTCACGCCGGGACTGATCGACCTGCATGCGCACACGTTCCCGTACGGTTCGGCGATCGGCATTCCCGCCGACGAGCTGGTGCCGTTCCAGGGCACCACGACCGCAGTGTCCGCGGGCGACGCGGGCGCCAACAACTTTGCCGCGTACCGGCGCTTCATCGTCGCCTCGACGCGCACGCGCCTGTACGCGTTCGTGCACATCGCCAACATCGGGCTGGCCGGATTCCCGGTTGGCGAGTTGTTCAACATCGACTTTGCCCAGATCGAGCCCGCCGCGCGGACCGTGGCGGAGAACGCCGACATCGCGCTGGGCATCAAGGTGCGCATGTCGGAGAACGTGATTGCGCAGCACTGCCTCGAGCCGCTCAAGCGCGCCATCAAGGCCGTGGAAGTGGCCGGCACCGGCGGCAAGATCATGTGCCACATCGGCGGCGTGGCGACGCCGGAGCTGATGTCGCAGATTCTCGATTTGCTGCGGCCGCGCGACATTCTCACGCACTGCTTCTCCGGCGCGCCGAACAACGCCGGTCAGTTCACGAACATCGTCCAGAACGGCAAGCTCCTGCCGGCAGCGATCGAAGCGAAGAAGCGCGGCGTGCACTTCGACGTGGGGCACGGTGGCGGCAGCTTCGACTACACGGTCGCGGAAGTCGCCATGGCGCAGGGCGTGATGCCGGACACGATCTCGTCCGACATGCACGTGTTCTCCGGCAACTCGCCGGGAATGCCTTTCCTCACCTGGGTCATGAGCAAATTCCTGAACATGGGTTTCACGCTCGAGCAGGTCGTGGCGATGGCGACGATCAATTCGGCGCGGGCGATCGACCGGCTGCCGAAGCTTGGCACGCTTCAGGTCGGCGCGCCCGGCGACGCGACGCTGCTCGAGGTTGTCGACGGTCCGGTGGAATTCGTCGACACGCGCAACAACAAACGTACCGGCAAGGCCTTCATCCGTCCCGTGCAGACCGTGGCCGCAGGCATCGCCTTCGGACGGCCGTACTCGGCGCCGTTCAGCGCGCACTAGCGCGGCGGTTAAATGTGAATAGTTATTGGAGGATAGCGATGATCACCCGACAATTGGTCAAGCTCGCATCGATCGTGCTGCTGACGCTCGGCGGGGGTCTCGCCTCGGCGCAGCAGTCGGCGATGACCTTCTTCGTGACCAGCACCGGCTCGGGCAAGGGTGCGGACTTCGGTGGCCTCGGCGGCGCGGACAAGCATTGCCAGACGCTGGCGGCCGCGGTTGGTGCGGGCAAGCATACGTGGCGCGCTTACTTGAGCGCGAGTCCGACAGGAACGCTGCCCGCCGTCGACGCGCGCGATCGCATCGGCAAGGGACCGTGGCAGAACGCCAAGGGTGTGGTTATCGCTCGCGATGTGGCGGAGCTGCACGGGAAAAACAATCTCGACAAGAAGACCGCGCTGACCGAGAACGGCGACATCGTCAACGGTCGCGGCGACACGCCCAACAAGCACGACATTCTCACCGGGTCGAAGCCCGATGGCACCGCCTTTACGGGTTCGGAGGAAATGACCTGTGGCAACTGGACCAAGAGCGGCGAGGGCGTGGCGATGCTCGGCCATCACGACCGTCAGGGCCTGCGCGACGACGAGCCGTCGCATTCCTGGAATTCGTCGCATCCGTCGCGCGGTTGCAGCGACGAAGGTTTGAAAAGCACCGGTGGCGCAGGATTGCTCTACTGCTTCGCCGTCAATTGATGGGTCAGGCCGAGCCGGGCGTCGTTACGTGCGATGAACTTTCTTCATCCGTCGGGTTCTCATTTGACTTACGAAACAACCCTGTCGACCATGTTCTTGTCTGACCGCACATCCAACATCCCCGGCCGCCGCACGACGGGTGGTTTCTTCGTTGCATTACTCGCCGTGCTTGTCCTACAGACGGCCCTGGCCACAAGCGCGCCGGCCGTCGCGCCGCTCAATGACGCCGAAAAAATAGACGCTCTGATTCGCGCTGTGGAGGCGCGAAGGGACCTGCAGTTCATACGTCTCGACGTTGCGCACAGCGCGGGAGAAGCGGCGGGGCTGCTCAGAATCAAGCTCGCCTTCGCCGGTTCTCGGGTCAAGACGGTCGACGACTTCATCGATTACGTCGCCACCGCGAGCAGCACCACCGGCCAGCCGTACTTCGTGCGCTATCCGGACGGCCAACAAGTGACCAGTGCCGCGTTCCTGCGCGAGGAGTTGAAGCGCATCGAAAGCGCACCTGTGGCCGGGGACGCTCCCGACCGTTAGCCCCTCAGGCAGCCAACGCGCGCGTGAGGTCGGCGGCAGGGCGCTCTTTGCACCCGCCCGCGTTCTGACCTGACCAAAGCGGCGAGAAATCGCCGGAGCCATCCGCCTCGGCGCGTGCCCGCAACGGGGCAATGGCGGCGGTCGCGAGCGGGAAAGCGGGCGGAGCGCTGCTGATCGGCCCGAGGTCCTTCATGATCCGATTGACGATGCCGCGGGCCGGCCGTCCCGTGAAGAGGTTCGTCAGCGCGGTGTGGCGGGCGGCGTCGCTTGTCAGCGCGGCACGATGCACGATGCTGGTCTTGGCTTCGGGACAGAGCAGATAAGCCGTGCCTAGCTGCACGCCGGCTGCGCCGAGCGCCAGCGCCGCCGCAACGCCCCGGGCATCGGCAATGCCGCCGGCTGCAATGACCGGGAGTTTCACCGCCTGGATGACCTGCGGCAACAGCGCGAAGGTGCCGACCTGCGTCGTAAGGTCTTCCGACAGGAACATGCCGCGATGCCCACCGGCCTCGAGCCCCTGCGCGATGATGGCATCGACCCCGTGTGCTTCGAGCCAACGCGCTTCGTCGACGGTCGTTGCCGACGAGAATATCTTGGCGCCCAAGGCCCTGACCCGCGCCAGCAATTCGGGCGCGGGAAGTCCGAAGTGAAAGCTCACGACGGAGGGCCTGAACTCGCTCAGGATATCGGCCGCTTCAACGCCGAAGGGCGCGCGCCCGGGCCCGATGGGAATCGCGTCCAAATCAATGCCGAGCTCTTGGTACTACGGCGCCAGCGCGGCGCGCCAGCGCGCCTCGCGCTCGGGACTGGGTACGGGTGGCGGGTGGCAGAAGAAGTTCACGGCGTACGGCTTGCGGGTCTGTGCCTCGATCGCGGAGAGCTCGTTGCGCATCGCCTCCACGGCGAGCATCGCGCAGGGCAGCGAGCCCAGGCCGCCGGCGTCGGATACCGCCACCGCGAGCGCACTGCCTTGTACGCCGGCCATAGGTGCCTGGATGATCGGGAGGTCGATGCCGAGAAGCTGTTGCAACGTCATCGCTTTCATAGGTTCAGTCGCCGATGATTCCAAGCGTGCGATTTAGCTCAGCCCGACCACCGGAATGGCGGCGCCGTGGATCGCGCGCGCGGCATCCGAAGCGAGAAAGAGGATCACTTCGGCCAGCGCCGCCGGCGCGACCCAGCGTCGCGGATCGGCATCGGGCATCGCGGCGCGGTTCTGCGGCGTATCGATGATGCTCGGCATCACGCAATTGACG
>VBCL01000445.1 GCA_005888865.1 Betaproteobacteria bacterium
CGGGCGCTGATCCGGCGGTGCGTGCCGAGCTCGATGCCCGCGCGGCGCGCGAAGGCTGGCCCGCGCTGCACGCCGAGCTCGCGCGCGTCGATCCGGTGACGGCGGCGAGGCTCGAGCCCGGAGATTCGCAACGGATCCAGCGCGCGCTCGAAGTCTGGCAACTCGCGGGCGAGCCGCTGTCCTCGCTTCAGGGACATCGCGAGCGTGGAGCGCCGCTCGGTCCGGCGCGATGGGTGGCGCTCGTCCCTTCGGATCGCGCGCGCCTGCACGAGGCCATTGCCCTGCGCTTCGACGCGATGCTCGCCGCCGGACTGATCGACGAGCTGCGCGCATTGCGCCGCCGCTACCGCCTCACGGCCGATCTGCCGTCGATGCGCTGCGTCGGCTACCGGCAGGCGTGGGCGCATCTCGAAGGGCAGATCGACGCGGCGACGCTGCGTGAGCGCGGGATCGCAGCGTCCCGACAGCTCGCGAAGCGGCAGTTCACCTGGCTGCGAGCGTCGAGCGCGATCGCGTTCGACCCGTACGCTAGCGGGGTCGAGCGCGCCGTGACGGCGCGCGTGGCGGACGCGGTCGCGATGGTCGGCTGAGCGGCTCACCTATTGCGCCGGCAGGCGTTTGCAGCTAACTTCTATTGTTTCCCTCCCGCCTCCGGCGTGGCAAGGCCGTCCCGATGTCGATGTCAGCACTCACTCTCTATGACAAGTTGTGGGACAGCCACATCGTTCGCACCGAGTCCGATGGCACCACGCTCCTGTACATCGATCGTCATCTCGTGCACGAGGTGACGAGCCCGCAGGCGTTCGAAGGATTGAGGCTCGCAGGGCGCAAGCCTTGGCGGGTCGGCTCGGTGATCGCCACCGCCGATCACAACACGCCGACGCGACACTGGGACCGCGGCATCGATGATCCGACGTCGCGAGTCCAGGTCGATGCGCTCGATCGCAACATGCGTGACTACGGCGCCAAGGCCTATTTCCCGTTCCGTGACGCTCGCCAGGGCATCGTGCACGTGATCGGGCCGGAGAACGGGGCGACGCTGCCGGGCATGACGGTCGTCTGTGGCGATTCGCACACCAGCACCCATGGCGCGTTCGGCTGCCTCGCGTTCGGTATCGGCACCTCCGAGGTCGAGCACGTGCTGGCCACACAGTGTCTGCTGACCCGGCAGGCGAAGTCGATGCGGATTGTCGTCGACGGTGCACTACCCTTCGGCTGCTCGGCGAAGGACGTCGCGTTGGCGATCATCGGCAAGATCGGCACGGCGGGCGGGACCGGCTACGCCCTCGAATTCGCCGGCTCCACCATCCGCGCGCTGTCGATGGAAGGGCGCATGACCGTCTGCAACATGTCGATCGAAGCAGGCGCACGCGCTGGCATGATCGCCGTCGACGATACGACCATCGCTTATCTCGAGGATCGCCCCTTCGCACCCAAGGGCGCGCTGTGGGACCGCGCGGTAGCGTATTGGCGCACGCTCCGGTCCGACCCGGACGCGCTGTTCGATCGGACCGTGAC
>VBCL01000446.1 GCA_005888865.1 Betaproteobacteria bacterium
GCAGGCTTCGAATGGCGCGAGCCCGGTTGCTCGATGTGCCTGGGTATGAACGACGACAGGCTCGGAGCGGGGGAGCGATGCGCCTCGACCTCGAATCGCAATTTCGAGGGCCGCCAAGGCCCGGGCGGCCGGACGCATCTGGTCAGTCCCGCCATGGCGGCCGCGGCCGCAATTGCAGGCCATTTCGTAGACGTACGCAAGCTAAAATGAG
>VBCL01000472.1 GCA_005888865.1 Betaproteobacteria bacterium
GGCACCACGTACGGACGGCCGAGTGGAAAAACGGTCCGCCGCATCACCGCGGCGATCAGCCGATTGGGAAAGTTGGAGATCACCCCTTCGAGCGCGGTCTGCGCCTTGAACATCGCGTCCCAGATCGCCCAGTGCATGAGCGGTGCGTCGGCCGCCTGCCGGCCCTCATCCTCGAAGCGCTTGAGCGTGGCGGAGCACAGGAACAGATACGACAGCACGTCGCCCAGACGCGCCGAGAGCTTCTCCTTGCGTTTGAGCGCGCCGCCGAGCACGCCCATCGACACGTCCGCGAGAAATGCGAGCGCCGCCGAGAAGCGTGTCAGTTGCTGGTAGTACCGCCGAACCTCAGGCGCGACGTCGGGCACGCGTACCGGATGCGAGCCGAGGATCCCCAACACGAACGCGCGGGCGAAGTTCGAGAGCGTGAACCCGATGTGGCCGAAGAGCGCGCGGTCGAAAGCGACCGATGCGGCTCGGGCGTCCACGTCGTTCGCCGCAGCCATCTCCCCGAGCACGTAGGGATGGCAGCGGAGTGCACCCTGCCCGAAGATGATGAGGCTCCGCGTCAGGATATTGGCGCCCTCGACCGTGATCGATACCGGAACCTGCATGTACGCTGCGCCGAGGAAGTTCGACGGCCCCATGCAGATGCCCTTGCCGCCGGCGATGTCCATGGCGTCGATGATGATGCGGCGGCTTCGATCGGTGAGGTGATACTTCGCGATCGCCGAGAGCACGGCGGGCTTCTCGCCCCGGTCGATCATCCCCGCGATCAGTTTGTGCGTCGCATCCATCGAGTACAGGTAGCCGCCCATGCGCGAGAGCGGTTCCTCGATGCCCTCGAACTTTCCGATCGGGGTCTTGAACTGACTGCGTACGCGCGCGTAGGCACCGGTGGCACGCACGACGAGTTTGGACATCCCCGTCGACAACGACGGCAGCGAAATGCCGCGACCGGCCGCGAGAGATTCCATCAGCATTCGCCAACCCTTGCCGATCATCGTCTGTCCGCCGATCACCCAATCGATCGGAATGAAGACGTCCTTCCCCCAGTTGGGGCCGTTCTGGAATACCGCGTTCAACGGCATGTGCCGGCGGCCGATGTTGACGCCCGGATGGTGGGTCGGAATCAGCGCGCAGGTGATGCCGAGGTCTTCCTGGTCGCCGAGCAGATGGTCGGGGTCGAAAACGCGAAAGGCGAGGCCGAGAAGGGTCGCCACGGGCCCCAGCGTGATGTAGCGCTTGTCCCAGGTGAGTTTGAGCCCGAGCGTCTGCCGCCCCTGGTACTCCCCTCGGCAGACGATGCCGGAGTCGGGAATCGCCGCGGCATCGGAGCCCGCGTGGGGATTGGTCAGCGCGAAGCATGGAATTTCCGTGCCTTTGGCGAGACGCGGCAGGTAATAACGTTTCTGCTCCTCGGTCCCGTAGTGCCGCAGCAATTCGCCGGGCCCCAGCGAGTTGGGAACCATCACGGTGACGACCACCGCGCTGCAGCGCGAAGCGAGCTTGGCGACGACCTGCGAGTGCGCGAACGCCGAGAAGCCCAGACCTCCGTACTCCTTCGGGATGATCATGCCGAGAAAGCCCTTGTCCTTGATGAATTGCCAAACGGGTGCCGGCAGATCCTTGTAGACGTGCGTCGTTTCCCAATCGCTCACCATGCCGCAAAGCTCTTCACATTCGTGGTCGAGGAAACGCTGCTCGTCAGCGCTGAGCTTCGGCGCGGGAAGCGCGAGAAGCGCCTTCCAATCGGGCCGCCCCGAGAAAAGCTCGCCGTCCCAGCCGACCGTCCCGGCTTCGATCGCCTCGCGTTCGGTCGACGTCATCGCCGGAAGGATCCTGCGGAAGACCCCCAGAACGCCGTCGCTGACCAGCGCGCGGCGGAGCGGCGGCACGTTGAGCGGGATCGCCAGTACGACCAGCAGGACCGCCAGCACGATCACCACCAGCGGTGGAAGGAGGTGCGCTTCCCACGCGGCGGCAAGCGCGAGTGCAATCGCACCGGACCACCACCCGCCCGCCGCGTCCACGTAGGCCAGCGCGAGAAAGCCGGCGATGACGGCCAAAACCCAGACGACTGTGAGTGTCAGCATCGAGATTCCTAGCGTGTGGGGAGCTCGCGGGCGGGTTCCCCGTCGAGCTCGGAGAGATCGGGCAGCGGGGCTTTGAGACCCGCGATCAGGAACGGCGCCAGCCGTCGCAGTAGCATCTCGTCACTGGTGGTACGCCCTTGCGAAAGCGCTGCGATCAGCTTGAGCGCGTCGGTGCCGGCGAGCGTGAACGACAGCGCGCCCATCACAAAATGCAGGCGCCAGGTCAGCTCCTTCCTGGGCAACTGAGGCAGCGCACGCCCGAACGCGGCCTTGAAGCGCGCGATCATCAATGCGTATTGCTCGGAGAGGAATTGACGAATGAACGGCGCGGGATCTGCATACGCACGTCCCAACAGGCGCAGGAAAT
>VBCL01000471.1:0-489 GCA_005888865.1 Betaproteobacteria bacterium
CCTCTCCCCGGGAGACGTGAATCCGTTGCTCTGGGTTGCGCCGCGCGGACTTGTCACCGTCGTCCTCTTCCTCAACTTGCCGGAAAAATTTCGCATCGAGCACTTTCCCGACGGCGCCCTGATGCTCGTCATCCTCCTTACCGCCGTGTTCCTGAGTGGTGGCGTGCGGAACGCGACGCCCGCGCCGCAGGCGCCCCCGGCGTAGAACCTCAAGGCGCTCCGAACCCGCCGCCGCCCGGCGTCTGAATCACGAATACGTCGCCCGGTTGCATTTCGACCTGAAAGGTCGCGCCGAACTCTTCCCGCGTTCCGTCGGTGCGCTCGACCCAGTTGCGTCCCACGGCACCCGGTTGCCCGCCCGCGACGCCGAACGGCGCGATGCGCCGGTGATTGGCGAGCATGACCGCGGTCATCGGCTCGAGGAAGCGTACTCGTCGCTCGCTGCCGTCGCCGCCGCGATGATGTCCGGCGCCGCCACTGCCACGTCGA
>VBCL01000471.1:537-2954 GCA_005888865.1 Betaproteobacteria bacterium
GAGCACTTCGGGATCGGTCAGCCGGGAGTTGGTCATATGCGTCTGCACCACGCTCGCGCCGTCGAAGTCCGGGCCGGCGCCCGCGCCGCCCGAGATCGTCTCGTAATACTGGTACTGAGCGTTGCCGAACGTGAAATTGTTCATCGTGCCCTGCGAAGCGGCGAGCACGCCCAACGCGCCATAGAGCGTGTCGGTAATCGCTTGCGAGGTTTCGACATTGCCTGCGACGACCGCGGCCGGATAGCCGGGCTTCAGCATGGAGTCCCCAGGAATGACGATGTCGAGCGGCTTCAGACAACCGGCGTTCATCGGGATCTCATCGTCCACCAGCGTGCGGAACACGTACAGCACCGCAGCCTTGCACACAGCCGAGGGAGCGTTGAAGTTGTCCGGCTGCTGCTCGCTCGTGCCGGTAAAGTCGATCTTCGCCGTACGGCGGGCTTTGTCGACCGCGATCGTGACTGCGATCTTCGCCCCGCTGTCCATCTCGTACTCGAAGTGGCCGTCCTTGAGAGCGTCGAGCACGCGTCGCACCGACTCCTCGGCGTTGTCCTGCACGTGCTTCATGTAGGCGCGCACGACCGGCAGTCCGAAGTGGGCGACCATCCGCTCGAGCTCGAGGACACCCTTGGCGCAGGCGGCGACCTGCGCGCGAAGATCAGCGAGATTCTGGTCGATGTTGCGCGCCGGATAGCGGCCCGAGCCGAGGATCGCGCGCATTTCGCGGTCGAGGAAGCGTCCTTGCGCGACCAGTTGCACGTTGTCGAGCAGGACGCCTTCCTCGTCGACGTGCTTCGAGTCCGGCGGCATCGAGCCGGGGGTGATGCCGCCAATGTCGGCGTGATGGCCTCGGGAGGCGACATAGAACTCGGGCCGAGCCAGATCCAACTCGGGCCGAGCCAGATCCGGGGCGCTCGCTTTGTCAGCTGCGTCGTCGGCTCCTCGCCGTACTACTTGTACTGTCTCGTCGCCTCCTTCTTGCTTTCGCGCGATCATCCCCGGCTTTGGCTCGGCTGTGCCTGCTGGGTGCAAAAAGACGGGTGCGATCACCGTCACGTCCGGCAGATGCGTCCCGCCGTTGTATGGGGCGTTGAGAACGAACACGTCGCCGGGTCGCATCGATCCGGCCCGGCGGTCGATGATCGTCTTCACGCTCTCGCCCATCGAGCCGAGATGCACCGGCATGTGCGGCGCGTTGGCGATCAGGTTGCCCGCGGCATCGAACAGCGCGCAGGAGAAATCGAGCCGCTCCTTGATATTGACCGAGTATGCCGTGTTGGAGAGCGTGACGCCCATCTGCTCGGCGATCGCCATGAACAGATTGTTGAAGACTTCCAGCAGCACCGGATCGGCGCTGGTTCCGATCGCGTGCTCCCGCTGCGCTGCGACGGTGCGTTCGAGCACGAGATGGTCGCGCACGGTGAGCGTTGCCTGCCAACCGGCCTCGACCACCGTCGTGGCGTTCTGCTCGGCGATTACCGCCGGTCCGGCAATGCGGTCGCCGGGGCGGAGACTTGCGCGCACGTACAGCGGCGCTTCGTGCCACGCTCCCGCCGCGAACACGCGGCTTGCTTTCGCCGATGCCAGCGCGCTGTCGCGCGGCGCAAACGCCGGCGTGATCTCCTCGGCGCTTGCCGCCGCTCCGATCGCCTCGACCGCAACGGCTTCGATCACCAGTGGCTTGTCCGGCATGAGGAAGCCGTATTGGCTCCGGTAGCGGCGCTCGAATTCCGCGACGAGCGCGGCTAGCGTTTCGCCGGAGTCCGCATCCGAGCCGGCTCCAAGGGGAATCTCGAGCGTCGTATCGGTGCCGTCGTACTTGAGGTGCAGCGTCCGCTTGAGCGAGACGCGCTCCGCGACGATGCCTTGCGCTTCGACCTCGGAACGCGCGGCGCGCGCAAGATCGTCGAGAATGGGCGTGCAAAGGGCCAGATTCGACGGCGACAGCAGCGCCTCGACCGCCTTCTGCCGCAGCGCCCGCACGTCCGCGAGCCCCATGCCGTAGGCCGAGAGCACACCGGCGAGCGGATGGATGAATACGCGCGTCATCCCCAGCGCGTCGGCGACCGCGCACGCATGCTGGCCGCCGGCGCCGCCGAAGCAGCACAACGTGTACTCGGTGACGTCGTAGCCGCGTTCGACGGAGATGTGCTTGATCGCGTGCGCCATGTTCTCGACCGCGATCTTGAGGAAGCCGTCGGCGATCGCTTCGGGACTCCGGGCGTATCCCATCTTCGCCTCGAGCTGCGCCGCCAACGCCGCGAACTTCGAGCGCACGATCTCGGCATCGAGCGGCAGATCGCCGTTGGGCCCGAACACGCGAGGGAACAGCGCAGGATCGATTTTGCCGACCATGACGTTGCAGTCGGTGACCGTCAGCGGCCCGCCGCGACGGTAGCAGGCGGGGCCGGGATTGG
>VBCL01000471.1:3038-5686 GCA_005888865.1 Betaproteobacteria bacterium
CGCAACCGCACGCCTGCGACCTCGGTCGCGAACGCGCGCTCGAAGCCGTATTCCGGCCCGGCATAGTGCGTCACATCGGTCGACGTGCCGCCCATGTCGAAGCCAATGATCCTGTCGAAACCCGCGAGCCTCGAGACCTGCACCGCACCCACCACACCCCCCGCCGGTCCGGAGAGAATCGCGTCCTTGCCCTGGAACAGGTGCGCATCGGTCAAACCTCCAGACGATTGCATGAACTGCAGGCGCACGCCCGGAAGCTGCGCTTCCACCTGCTCGACGTAGCGGCGCAGGATCGGTGAGAGATACGCGTCGACGACGGTCGTGTCGCCGCGCGACACGATCTTCATCAGTGGACTGACCTCGTGACTCACCGACACCTGCACGAAGCCGATGGCGCGCGCCAGCGCCGCGAGCGCTCGCTCGTGTTCCGGATAGCGGTAGCCGTGCATGAGCACGATGGCGCAGGCGCGGATGCCGTCGGCGTGCGCCGCGCGCAGGTCGCGTTCGGCGGCGGCGAGATCGAGCTTCCTGACCGTGTCACCATGCGCGCCCACGCGCTCGTCGATCTCGACCACGCGCTCGTAGAGCATGCTCGGCAGCACGATCCTGCGTACGAAGAGCTTCGGACGGTTCTGATAGGCGATGCGCAGGGCATCGGCGAAGCCCCGAGTGATCGCCAGCACCGTGCGCTCGCCTTTGCGCTCGAGCAAGGCGTTGGTGGCAACGGTCGTGCCCATCCTGACCGTCTCGATCGCCCCGGGCGGAATCGGCGCACCCGGTGCGACGCCGAGCAATGCCCGGATACCGGCGACGGCCGCGTCGCGGTAGCGCTCCGGGTTCTCGGACAGCAGCTTGTGCGTCGACAGCGAGCCGTCGGGCCGGCGCGCGACGATATCGGTGAATGTACCGCCTCGGTCGATCCAGAATTGCCAGCGGCCCGGCGGCGAGTGGGTCATGACGAGGAAATGGAACGGGGCCCGCGCCGGAAACGGCACGCGGCGACAACATTATAAGGGCGGCGGGCGGTTCGCCGTCCGTTGGCCAACTGTGGTACAAAGGCGCCGTTCCCGCCGCGCCGCATCACGCCGCCGGCGGCATGCGAACCTGCCCGCAGAAACGTCGGAGAACCGAAAATGAAACTGATCCACGCCACCGCGGTGGCGCTCGGCCTTTGCATTGCCGCCGGCGCCGCCGCGCAGACGAAATGGGACATGCCGACCGCCTATCCAGCGACCAACTTCCATACCGAGAACATCATGCAGTTCGTCGCCGACGTCGACAAGGCGACGGGCGGCAAGGTCAAGATCACGGTCCACGCCAACGCGTCGCTGTTCAAGGCCAACGAGATCAAGCGCGCGGTGCAGACCGAGCAGGCGCAGATCGGCGAGATCCTGATCTCCGCGTATTCCAACGAAGACCCGGTCTTCGGCGCGGACTCGATCCCTTTCCTGGCAACGAGCTATACCGATGCGTCCAAGCTCTGGAAGGCGTCGCGCAAGGCACTCCAGGATCGCTTCGCGAAACAGGGGATGCGCGTTCTATACGCGGTGCCGTGGCCGCCGCAGGGGATCTATTCCAACAAGCCGATCGCCTCGATTGCCGACATGAAGGGGTTGAAGATGCGCACGTACAACCCCGCGACGTCGCGCATCGCCGAGCTCGCCGGCGCCCAGCCGGTGACCATCCAGGCCGCGGAACTGGCGCAGGCGATGGCCACCGGTGCGGTGAATGCCAACATCACCTCGGGCGCGACCGGTTACGACTCCAAGGCGTGGGAGCAGGTGAAATATTTCTACGATGCACAGGCGTGGTTGCCGAAGAACATCGTGTTCGTCAACGAGAAGGCATTCGCAGCGCTCGACAAGGCCAGCCAGGATGCAGTGCTCAAGGTCGCCACCGAGGCGGAATCGCGGGGCTGGAAGGTCTCGGAGGAGAAGACCAAGTGGTATCTCGAGCAGCTCACGAAGAACGGCATGACCGTTGCCCCGCCCTCTCCTGCGCTTGCGGGAGATCTCAAGAAAATCGGCGACACCATGACCGCGGACTGGATCAAGCAGGCGGGCCCGGACGGACAGGCGATCGTCGACGCGTATAAGAAAATGTGAATATGGTCATCCCGGCTCATTTTGGTAACTGAGCCGGGATCCAAGTTGTGTCGTCGAGCGCACCAGCAACGCCAAATTGGGCCCCGGCCTGCGCCGGGGCGACAAAGCTAGCCTACGTCATCGCCGCCCACTCCGGGTCCCTATCCGAGCAGGCATAATGCGCCGCGCCCTCGACACCCTGTACAACGCCGCCGCTTATCTGGCGGCGTTGCTTTTGATAGGGACGCTGGTGATGGTCCTGGTCGGCATCTTCGGCCGGATGTTCGGCTTCCAGCTGCGCGGGACCGATGCTTACGCCGGCTATTGCATGGCGGGCGCGGGCTTTCTTGCGCTCGCACACGCGTTGACCCGCGGCGACCACATCCGCGTGAGCCTCATCCTCGAGCATGCGGGTGTTCGCGGTCGCAAGGCGCTGGAGCTTTGGTCACTTTTCGCTGCGACGGTGTTGTCGACGGCTTTTGCCTACTTCAGCGTCCGGCTCGCGTGGCAGTCGTATGTGCTGCACGATGTCTCGACGGGGAACGACGCGACGCCGCTCTGGCT
>VBCL01000471.1:5700-6226 GCA_005888865.1 Betaproteobacteria bacterium
TTCGTCGACCTTCTGGTGGGTGAGCTGACCGGGACGCGGGTGCCCCTGCCCGCCGGAGAGGAGCCGGCGCATGTCGAGTGATCTCGTCATCACGACGCTGTTGATCGTCGCGCTGTTTGCTTTGCTCGGGAGCGGCGTCTGGATCGGGCTCGCGCTGGCGGGCGTCGCGTGGATCGGCATGCAGCTCTTTTCCTCGCGCTCCGCGGGTGACGCGATGGCGGTGACGATCTGGGGTACTGCCTCGTCCTGGACGTTGACCGCGTTACCGCTGTTCGTGTGGATGGGCGAAATCCTGTTTCGAACCCGGCTGTCCGAGGACATGTTCAAGGGCCTGGCGCCCTGGCTCGAGCGCGTGCCCGGGCGCTTGTTGCACACCAACATCGTCGGCTGCACGATCTTTGCGGCGGTGTCGGGCTCGTCGGCGGCGACCTGCGCCACGATCGGCAAGATGACATTGCCCGAGCTCGAGAGCCGCGGCTATCCCGAGGGCATGGCCATAGGCACACTCGCAGGCGCGGGCACGCTG
>VBCL01000101.1:0-4969 GCA_005888865.1 Betaproteobacteria bacterium
AGTTCAAGGGGCTAGGAAATCCAGGTTGGGACGAAGGCATTGGAATGGTGCCGCACAAGCCGGGATTCCACCGGGTGCGATGTGGAGACGCTAACGCACCCGTTTGGCCGGGTACTCCTCGTCGATATTGTCGCGGAAGAAGCTCCACGGCGATGACGCGCCGACGAACCGGCGCCAGGTATCGACGGTGACGCCGGCGTACTCGAAGGTCCCGCTCGTCAACTCGACCCTGAGCACGCGGTTGCGCTCGTCGTAGCCCGCAGCGCGCAGGTTACCTCCCGAGAGCCTTTTCATTTCCATTCATGAGACAGGCCGGGTCGCGATGTTACGATTATAGCGCCGTGCCCGGCTCGGGACGGCGACCCAGGCTCCGTTGAGGAAACCCTTGCGCTTCGCTCGCAGCTTCGCCGCCGCTCTTCTGTGCGTCAGCTTCGCGGCGGGCGCGGCCGATCCCAGCAAGGTTTTGCATGCCGCGTTCACGATCGCCGAGACGAGCTTCGATCCGGTCCTCGCCTACGACGCCGCATCGATTACGATCGCCGAGGAAATCTCGGAGCCGATGCTCGAGTACGAATACCTGGCACGGCCGGTCAAGCTCGCGCCCCTGACGCTCGAACGACTGCCCGAAGTCTCGGACAACGGCGCGACCTATCTTTGCCGCGTGCGCAAGGGCATCTTCTTCGCGCCGGATCCGGCGTTCAAAGGCAAGCCGCGCGAGCTCGTCGCCGCCGATTACGCCTATTCGCTCAAGCGCCTGCTCGATCCCGCGCTACGCTCGCCGTGGATGTGGATCCTCGAAGGCAAGCTCGTCGGCGGTGATGAGGTGCAGGCTGCCGCGAAGAAGGGCGGCAAGCTCGACTACGATGCGCCGCTGGCCGGGCTCGAGGTGGTCGATCGGTACACGCTGCGCATTCGCTTAAAGGCTCCCGACTACCGATTTCCCTACGTGCTGGCGATGACGGCCACCGCCGCCGTGGCGCGCGAGACCGTCGAGGCCTATGGCATCGACTTCGGCGCGCATCCTGTCGGCACCGGACCGTATCTGCTCAAGGAGTACAAACGCAGCAGCCGAATCGTGCTCGAGGCAAACCCGGGCTTTCGCAAGCTACTCTTCGACGAACCGGTCCCGTCGAACCGCGACGACGCGGTCATCGCGCGCGCGCTCAGAGGCAAGCAGCTCCCGCAGATCGGCCGCATCGAGGTCACCGTCATCGAGGAGCAGCAGCCGCGCTGGCTTGCGTTCCTCAAGGGCTCGGTTGACTATCTCCAGCCGTTCCCCATTAATTTCGTCGGCGAGCTGCTCGACAACGGCAAGCTCAAGCCCGAGCTCGCGGCGAAGGGCGTTCGCCACGAGCTACTCCTGCGGCCGAACACCTGGTGGGCGTATTTCAACATGGAAGATCCCGTGGTCGGCGGCTACACGCCGGAGAAGATCGCGCTGCGGCGTGCGATCGGCATGGCGTTCAACGTCGACGAATTCATCCACGTGCTCTACCACGACCGGGCGATGCCGGCGCAGGGTCCCATTCCCCCCGACATCGCGGGCTACGATTCCGGACACAAGACGCAGGCCCAGGTCTACGATCCCGCCGCCGCGCGGGCGTTGCTCGACCGCTTCGGCTACAGGGATCGCGACGGCGACGGCTACCGCGAGCTCCCCGACGGCAAGCCGCTCACCATCGAGCATTGGTCGAGGCCGACCTCGGCCGAGCGTCAGACCGACGAGCTTTGGAAGAAGAACATGGACGCGATCGGCATCCGCATGGTGTTCAAGAAGGACCAGACACCGGAGCTGCGCAAGATGGCGCGAGCGGGCAAGGTGCAGATGCGCCAGGATGGATGGAACGCCGATTACCCCGACGCCGAGAACTTCATGCAGAACCTGTACGGCCCGAACGTCAGTCAATCCAACGACTCACGCTTCAAGCTGCCCGAGTTCGACCGCCTCTACGAACAGGCGCACAACCTGCCGGACTCACCCGAGCGTACGCGCCTCTACAACCGCATGACCGATATCGTGATCGCGTATGCGCCGTGGAAGCTCACGCATCATTTGCTCGAGGATCACGTGGTGCAGCCGTGGGTGGTCGGCTACAAGGCACATCCGATCCGCGCCGACATCTGGAAGTATCTCGACATCGACCGCAGCCAGCAACGTTAGCTTGTCGCGGCATCGTCGCTACGGTTTCGGCACCGAATACGGCGCGCATTGCGTGAGTGCGACCTGGGTGCCGGCCGCCGCATCGCTGAACACCAGATCCGTACCCTTGCCGCGAAGGTCCAGGTTGCCGTTGGAGAAGCGCACGCCCGACGTGGCGGGAATCTGGTAGAGGTCGATGCGGTCGCCGCTCGGCATCAGCATGCGGGCCATGCCCATGTCGAAGCGGATGACCAGCCTCTCCCCCTCGAGAAGGCAGACATAGGTGTTCTTTGCCGCCTCCTGCTCCTCCTTGCTTGCCTTATCGGCGCAGCCGGCGAGCGCCGCGGCGATCACGATCGCGCAGGCCAATCGCATCCGGAGACCTCCTGAACGTTGCGTTTTCCGCGCGACAGGATAGCACTTACTTGCCGCTTGCTAGCGACGCGCTGACTTGCCTGGTGGGCACTCAGTGCATCTCGTCGCACAGTCGCGCGAGCTGCTCACGGCCGCCGGCCTGTGGCTTGAGCACGAACGCGCAGGCGTCGTAGCCCTCCTTGGCGAGTGCCGCGGTCGCGGCGCGCAGCGACTCCGGGTCGAGGTTCGGCTCGCGCGCGATCACACGTCCATAGCGCAACGACGGATCGGCGAGCACGAGCCATCGATTCTCGGGGCCGGCTGCGATGACGATTTGGTTGCGGCCGAACGGATACCACCAGATGCCGAGCTGATGCACGAAGGTCACCTTGAGGACCGCTGGAAGGTCCGGGTCCATCGCCCGTCCGCGGCCCTCCGTCTCCAACAGGCCGCCATCGGGTTGCTGGCAGCGGTTGCGCACGATCAGCGCGCCGCCGTCCTCCGGAGCGTAATCCACCCGGATATCGCGCTGGCACTTGTTTCCGAAGAATCCCGGAATGGCGCTGATCTCGTACCAGCGGCCGTGATAGCGAGTGACGCTGAAGTCGGGGACCGGCGTGAGCGCCAACGCGGGCACGATCGAGGCTACGGCCAGCAGCGGGATTGAAACCCAGCGCATCGCTTGTCCTTTACGCCTTGTTTACGCGGTCCGGCGGCAATCTTGTCGGTATTTTGACAGCGATCCGCCTAAATTGCAGCCATCGCAAACGTAACAGGTCTTTGCCATGGACTGGATCTTTGTTGTGCTGCTGGTTGGGTTTTTCGCGCTCTCGGCCGGACTGATCCGCTTCTGCGCCGGGCTGATGGATCGGGGAGGGCGTTCATGAACTGGATCTACTGGCTGAGCGGATTCGCTGCTCTCGGCATTTTCGTCTACCTCGTGATCGCGTTGTTCGAGCCGGAGTACTTCGAATGACGGCGCTCTTGCAGACGCAGGGCTGGCTGCAGATCCTGCTCTATCTGGTCGTACTGTTGCTGCTCGCGAAGCCGCTCGGCGCCTACATGGCGGCCGTGTATGACGGCCGCGCGGCGCGGGCGCAGCGCGTCGGCGGCTGGCTGGAGCGGTTGATTTACAGAGGCGCTGGTGTCGATCCCGCCAAGGACATGGGCTGGGCCCACTACGCATTGGCGATGCTTGGGTTCAACCTCGCGGGCGCGATCGCGGTCTACGTCATCCAGCGCCTGCAGGTGTGGCTGCCACTTAATCCGCAGGCCCTCCCTGCGGTAAGCGCAGACTCGTCGTTCAACACCGCGGCGAGCTTCGCCACCAATACCGACTGGCAGGGCTACGGTGGCGAGTCGACGATGAGCTACCTGACACAGATGTTCGCTCTGGCCGTACAGAACTTCGCCTCTGCGGCCACGGGCATGGCGGTTCTGGTGGCGTTGGTCCGCGGTTTCGCGCGCAAGGAAGCGAGCGGCGTCGGTAACTTCTGGGTCGATCTGACACGGACGATCGTCTATATACTGCTCCCGCTCTCGCTGGTGTTCTCGCTCGTCCTTGTCGCGCAGGGTGTCCCGCAAACCTTCGGCCAGCCGACAACGGTCACGCTCGTTCAGCCGGTGACCTACGACGCTCCGAAAAACGGCCCGGATGGGCAGCCGCTCAAGGACGAAAAAGGTCATGCGGTGACCGAGAGGGCGACCGCGACCGAGCAGACGATTCCGCTGGGGCCGGTCGCCTCGCAGATCGCGATCAAGCAGCTCGGTACCAATGGCGGCGGCTACTACAACGTCAATTCGGCGCATCCGCTGGAGAATCCGACGCCGCTCTCCGGTTTCCTGGAGATGCTGGCGATCCTGCTGATCCCCGGCGCGTTGTGCTACACGTTCGGCCACATGATCGGCGACACCCGAGAAGGCTGGGCGTTGCTGGCCGCGATGACCATTGTCGTAGCCGCGCTGCTCCCCTGCGTTTACCTCGCTGAACAGCACGGTAACCCGATGCTGAGCAAGCTCGGTGCCGACCAGATTGCAAGCGCGACCAACCTCGGCGGCAACATGGAAGGCAAGGAAGTCCGCATTGGCGTCGCCAATTCCGCGCTATGGGCGACAGTAACGACGGCGGCGTCGAACGGCAGCGTCAACTCGATGCACGACTCCTTCACGCCGCTGGGCGGCATGATCCCGATGTGGCTGATCCAGCTCGGCGAAGTGATTTTCGGCGGTGTCGGATCGGGGCTGTACGGCATGATCATGTTCGCCGTGGTCGCCGTATTTATCGCCGGCCTGATGATTGGCCGCACGCCGGAATACCTCGGCAAGAAGATCGGAGCCTTCGAGATCAAGATGGCGTCGATCGCGATCCTTCTGCCGCCGTTGATTGTCCTTTGCGGTACGGCACTCGCGGTGATGGCCGATTCCGGAAAGGCCGGCGTGTCGAACCCTGGCGCGCATGGTTTCAGCGAAATCCTG
>VBCL01000101.1:5082-5585 GCA_005888865.1 Betaproteobacteria bacterium
GCTCGCGCTGGCCGGCGCGCTCGCTGCGGCCAAGCGGGTACCGGCGACCTCGGGGACGCTGCCGACGCACACGCCGCTGTTCGTCATCGTCCTGATCGGCACCGTGATCACCGTGGGCGCGCTCACCTTTGTGCCTGCGCTCGCGCTCGGGCCCGTCGTGGAGCACCTGTTGCTCTTCGGCGCGTCCTGATCGTCAGAGACATCATCATGACCACGGCTTCCGCGAAACAACAATCCATCTCGTGGTTCCTGGGCCGCGAACTCGCCAGGACCGCGCTCGTCGACAGCTTCCGTCGACTGACGCCACGCTATCAATGGCGCAACCCGGTGATGTTCGTCGTCTACATCGGGAGCATCCTCACGACCATCCTCTGGCTGCAAGCCGTGTTTGGCAAGGGCGAGGCCCCGGCAGGCTTCATCCTCGCCGTGACCCTGTGGCTTTGGGTGACTCTCCTCTTCGCGAATTTCGCCGAGGCGATCGCGGAGGGACGCAGCAAGGCGCA
>VBCL01000101.1:5591-20634 GCA_005888865.1 Betaproteobacteria bacterium
GCGCGCAAGGACACGACCGCCAGGAAGCTGGCCAGGCAGGATCGCAGTGCGGCGCAGACGGCGGTGCCCTCGGCAAGCTTGCGCAAGGGCGACGTCGTGCTGGTTGTCCAGGGCGATCTCATCCCGGGCGACGGCGAAGTGATCGAGGGTGCAGCGTCGATCGACGAGTCCGCGATCACGGGCGAGAGTGCGCCGGTGATCCGCGCGGCCGGTAGCGACTTCGATACGGTCACCGGCGGCACGCGCGTGCTCTCCGACTGGGTGATCGTGCGAATCAACGTCAACCCGGGCGAGGCGTTTCTCGACCGGATGATCGGCATGGTCGAAGGCGCGAAGCGGCAGAAAACGCCCAACGAGATCGCGCTCACCATCCTGCTGGTCGCGATGACGCTCGTTTTCCTCCTCGCGACAGTTACGTTGCTGCCGTATTCGCTCTACAGCGTCGACACCGCCAAGGCCGGGACGCCGGTGACGATCACCGTGCTGGTCGCGCTGCTGGTGTGTCTCATCCCGACCACGATCGGCGGGCTGCTCTCGGCGATCGGCGTGGCAGGGATGGGTCGGATGATGCGCGCCAACGTCATCGCTACGTCGGGCCGCGCGGTCGAAGCGGCGGGCGACTGCGACGTGCTCCTGCTCGACAAGACCGGGACGGTCACCTTCGGCAACCGGCAAGCCACGGCGATCTACCCGCTGGCCGGAGTCACCGCGCAACAGCTCGCGGAAGCGACCCTGCTGGCATCGCTCGGCGACGAGACGCCGGAGGGCAAGAGCATCGTCGTCTACGCCAAGCGCGCCTGGAGCGTGATGCCGCCGGCGCTCGAGCCGGGACAGTTCACGATTGTCCCGTTCTCGGCCCAGACGCGAATGAGCGGGGTCAGTTACCGCGGTCGCGAGCTGCGCAAGGGTGCTCTGGACGCCATCCGCAGCTGGATCGTTCCGCAGGGCGGCGCGATCGACGTGGAGATCACCACGCGCGTCGAGGAAATCGCCCGCCGCGGCTCGACGCCGTTGGTGGTCGCGGAGGGCAAATACGCGCTCGGCGTCATCGAGCTGAAGGACATCGTCAAGACGCACATCAAGGAGCGCTTTGCGGAGCTGCGCAAGATGGGCATCCGTACGGTGATGATCACCGGCGACAATAAGCTCACGGCGGCGTCGATCGCTGCGGAAGCGGGTGTCGATGACTTCGTTGCGGAGATCAACCCCGAGGCCAAGCTCAAGCTCATCCGCGAGATCCAGGCGCAGGGCAAGCTGGTGGCCATGACCGGCGACGGCACCAACGACGCGCCGGCGCTGGCCCAAGCCGACGTCGCGGTCGTCATGAACAGCGGCACGCAGGCGGCGAAAGAAGCCGGCAACATGGTCGACCTCGACTCCAATCCGACCAAGCTGATCGAGATCGTCGAGATCGGCAAGCAGCTCCTGATGACCCGCGGCGCGCTCACGACTTTCTCCATCGCCAACGACGTCGCCAAGTATTTCGCGATCATCCCGGCGGCGTTTGCCAGCACCTATCCGGTGCTCGATGCATTGAACGTAATGCATCTGGCGACGCCCAGCAGCGCGATCCTCTCGGCGGTGATCTTCAATGCGCTCATCATCCCCGCGCTGATTCCGCTTGCGCTCCAGGGCGTGAAATACCGCCCGGTCGGCGCCGCCGCAGTCCTGCGCAGGAACATGCTGCTGTACGGCGTGGGCGGGATCATCCTGCCGTTCGTCGGCATCAAGGTCATCGACGCACTGCTGGTCGCACTCGATCTCGTCTGATCACCGGAGCTCGTCATGTTCGTGCATCTCCTACCCTCCCTGCGCATGCTGATCGTGATGTCCGTGGTGACGGGCGTCGTCTATCCGCTGGTGGTCACCGGGATCGCACAGGTCGCCTTTCCTGCCGCAGCCAATGGCAGCCTGATTTCCGTGAACGGAAAAGCGATGGGCTCGAGCCTGATCGGCCAGCCGTTCGACGACCCCAACTATTTCTGGAGCCGGCCTTCGGCGACTTCACCGCAGCCGTACAACGCAATGGCGTCGTCTGGTTCGAATCAGGGCCCGCTCAACCCTGCACTGACCGATGCCGTGAAGGATCGCATCAAGGCGCTGCGCGACGCTGATCCAGGGAATACGGCGCCGGTCCCGGTCGATCTCGTCACGGCGTCGGGCAGCGGCCTCGATCCGCACATCAGCGTCGCTGCCGCCGATTACCAGGCCGCACGCGTTGCCAAGGCGCGCGGGCTTGCCGCCGACAAGGTGCAGTCGTTGATCGCCGCCCATACCGAGGGCCGCACCTTTGGGGTCCTTGGCGAGCCGCGGGTGAACGTCCTCGCCTTGAACCTGGCACTGGACGGCGCGTTACACTAGGGGTTGTCGGATACACCGTTCGCCCCGAGCTTGTCGAAGGGCGACGGTGCGCCGAAGGGTTCCTGTTATCACGATTCGTCCGTGGTTCGACAAGCTCACCACGAACGGACCTATGGGAAGTGCAGCATTCCGGTGGAGAGCGAACGTCCTGATCCGGAGGAGCTTCTCGCCGAAATCCAGGCGGCGGCCGCCCGCGAGCAGCGCGGGCGGCTCAAGATCTTCTTCGGCGCATCGGCGGGTGTGGGCAAGACCTTCGCGATGCTCGCCGCGGCCCAGGCGCTGCGGCGCGCCGGCACCGACGTCGTCGTCGGTTTGCTCGAGACGCACGGGCGCGCAGAGACGGCCACCATGCTGGAGGGCCTCGAGCAGCTGCCGCCGCTTTTGCTCGACGTGCAGGGCGCGAAGGTCAAGGAGTTCGATCTCGACGCAGCGCTCGAGCGGCGGCCCACACTCATCCTGGTCGACGAGCTCGCCCACACCAACGCACCGGGTGCGCGCCATCCGAAGCGCTGGCAGGACGTCGATGAGCTTCTCGGTACCGGTATCAACGTCTATTCGTCGCTCAATGTCCAGCACATCGAGAGCCTGAACGACGTCATCGGCCAGATCACCGGTATCCGCGTCAAGGAAACGCTGCCCGACACCTTCTTCGAGACGGCGGACGAGGTTGAGCTGATCGACCTCGCTCCTGACGAGTTGCTCAAGCGCCTGCGCGAAGGCAAGGTCTACATCCCGCAGCAGATCGAGCGCGCGCTCGACAACTTTTTCAAGAAGGGCAACCTCATTGCCCTGCGCGAGATGGCGCTGCGGCAGACCGCGCATCGCGTCGATGCGCAGATGCGCGAGTATCGCGAGGAAAAGGCGATCGCGCCGATCTGGGCGGCCGGCGAGCACATCCTGGTTGCGGTCGGACCCGACGGCCGCGGGGAGCGGCTTGTACGCTCGGGCAAGCGGCTCGCCGAGGCGCTCGATGCCGAATGGCACGCCGTCTACGTCGAGACGCCGACCTTGCTGCGCCTGCCGCAGGCCGAGCGCGACCGCATCCTCGGTTACCTTCGGCTCGCGGAGCAGCTCGGTGCAAAGACCGCGGTCCTCTCCGGAGCGAGCATGGCCGATGAGCTCCTCGGCTATGCGCGGGAAAGCAACACGAGCAAGCTGATCATGGGTAAGCCTCGCCGCCGCGGGATCGATCGCTGGCTGCGCGGTTCGGTCGTCGATGCCGTGACCGACGGGCTCCGCGGCATCGAGTTGCAGCTTGTCGGCGATGCCGAGGGCGAGCCGCGCGGAGCGACGGCGGCGTTCGCCGACCAGTTGAGCCGCACCAGGTCCTACTTCGGCATCGACGAGACCAAGGCGGCATCGCGCAAGCGCCGCCTGCCCCGCTACGTGATGGCCGTGGCGATCTGTGGCGTGGCAACGGTCCTTGCATCGCTCCTCTTCGGTCGCTTCGAGGCGACCAACCTGGTCATGGTGTACCTCGTCGGTGTGCTGTCCGTCGCGTATCGCTTCGGCCGCGGGCCGGCGATCGTCGCTTCGTTGCTGTCGGTGGCGCTGTTCGATTTCCTGTTCGTCCCGCCGTACTACAGCTTCGCAGTGAGCGATACCCAGTACCTGCTCACGTTCGCGGTGATGCTGGCGGTCGGGCTGGTCATCAGTAATCTGATGGCGAGCATCCGTCTTCAGGCGCGCGTCGCCCAGCACCGCCAGGGACGCACCGAGGCGCTCTACAAGATGACGCGCGAGCTTTCGCGCGCGACGGGGCAGGACGAGGTCGTGACCATCGCTGTGCAGCATGTCGCGCAGGTGTTCGAGGCGCAAGCCGTCGTGCTGCTCCCGGGGCGCGCGGGCACGATCGGGTACCCGCGGGCGCAAGGGATCTACGGTTCCTATCGCGGTGCCGAGCTCGGCACGGCACGCTGGGTTTTTGCCAACCGCGTCGCGGCCGGCCTCGGCACCCACACGCTAGCTGGCGCGGAAGGTCTGTACCTGCCGCTGCTCGCTGCGCACAAGCTGGTGGGCGTGATGGCCGCGCTGCCCGCGCGCCGCGAGAGCCTGCTCGTGCCCGAGCAACGACATCTTCTGGAAACCTTTGCTGGCCAGATCGCGGTGGCGATCGAGCGTGTGCAGCTCGCGGCCGAGGCCGCCACCTTCGCTCGCCGTGCCGAAACCGAGAGCCTGCGCAACTCGCTGCTGAATGCGATCTCGCACGATCTGCGCACGCCGCTCGCCGTGCTCGTCGGCGCGTCGTCGAGCCTGGTCGATCAGGCAGGCCGGCTCTCCGATGCAGCGAGGCGCGAGCTGGCGGTCACGATCCACGAGGAATCCAAGCGCATGTCGACGCTCGTCGGCAATCTGCTCGACATGGCGCGGCTCGAATCGGGTGCGGTCGAGCTTGCCCGGCAGTGGACTCCACTCGAGGAAATCGTCGGCAGCGTGCTCGCGCGGTTGAAGGAGGTACTCGTCGCGCATCCGGTGCGCGTGAGCCTGCCGCGCGATCTTCCGCTCGTCAGCGTCGACCCGGTCCTGCTCGAGCAGGTCTTCGCCAACCTCCTCGAGAACGCGGCCAAATACACGCCCGCGGGAACGCCGGTGGAGATTTCGGCGCAATCGATTCCCGGTCGGATCGTGGTCGAGGTCGCCGATGCCGGGCCCGGTATTCCACCCGGCGAAGAATCCAAGCTCTTCGACAAGTTCTACCGCCTCACTCGCGAGCCCGCGCAGAGCGGCGTCGGCCTCGGGCTCGCGATCTGCAAGGCGATCATCGCCGCGCACGGAGGCACGATCGCCGCTTCCAATCGCGCGACCGGCGGCGCGATCTTTCGCTTCGAGCTGCCCGCAGGCGAGCCGCCCGCAGTCGAAGCCGAGCCTGAACCGGTGGCACCGATCCAGGCCGCATCGTGACCGCGGGACCGTCGCCGACGCTGGTGGTCATCGAGGACGATCCGCAGATCCGCCGGTTTCTGCGCACCGGCCTCTCGGCGCAGCCGATGCGCATCTTCGAGGCCGAGACCGGCGAGGCAGGCCTTATCGAAGCCGCGACGCGGAAGCCGGACCTGGTAATACTGGACCTCGGCCTGCCCGATGTCGACGGGGTGGACGTCGTGATCCGCTTGCGCGAGTGGTACACGCGACCGATCATCATTCTGTCCGCGCGCAGCAACGAGCAGGAGAAGATCAAGGCGCTCGACGCCGGCGCCGATGACTACCTCACCAAGCCGTTCGGTGTGGGCGAGCTTCTGGCGCGCATCCGCGCGTCGCTGCGGCGAGCGACGCTGCCGGGCGGAGTGGAAGGGGACAGCGTCTTCGAGTTCGATGGCGTGCGCGTCGATCTGGGAGCACGGCGCGTCCTGCGCGACGGTATCGAGGTTCACTTGACACCCAACGAGTATCGTCTTCTTGCCACGCTGATCCGCCACGTCGGCAAGGTCTGCACGCATCGGCAGCTGTTGACCGAGGTGTGGGGCCCGTCGCACGTCGAGCACGGGCACTATCTGCGCATCTACATGGCGCAGCTGAGACACAAGCTCGAGGTCGATCCGACGAACCCGCGCTTCCTGCGCACGGAGGTCGGCGTCGGGTATCGGCTACTCGTGGAGTAGAAGCGATATTCCCTCGTGCAGGCGATCACGCGTCGTTCAACAATCGACGACGTTCACCGCCAGCCCGCCGAGCGAAGTTTCTTTGTACTTCGCCATCATGTCGCGGCCGGTGTCGTACATGGTCTTGATGACGGCGTCGAGGGCGACGCGATGCGTGCCGTCCCCGCGCAACGCCAGCGACGCCGCGTTGATCGCCTTCACCGCGCCCATCGCATTGCGCTCGATGCAGGGGATCTGCACCAGACCCGCGACCGGATCGCAGCTCATGCCCAGATGGTGCTCGATGCCGATTTCCGCAGCGTTCTCGATCTGCTCGTTGCTGCCGCCGAGCACTGCGGCGAGCCCAGCGGCCGCCATCGAGCACGCGACGCCGACTTCGCCCTGGCAACCAACCTCAGCGCCGGAGAGTGACGCGTTGCGCTTGCACAGGCCACCGACTGCGGCCGCAGTCAGAAGGAAGCTGACGATGCCGTCTTCGTTGCTGTCGCTGTAGAACTCGCGGTAGTAGCGAATCACCGCAGGAATGATGCCGGCGGCACCGTTGGTCGGCGCGGTGACCACGCGGCCGCCTGCCGCGTTCTCCTCGTTGACGGCGATCGCGTAGACACTGACCCAGTCGATCGACTCGGTGGGACTCTGCTCGGATCGCGCACGGCGCGCGCGCAGCGACTCGACCAGGCCCGGCGCGCGCCGGCGCACGTTGAGACCGCCAGGCAGCAGGCCCTCGTGGCGCATGCCGCGCTCGATGCTGTCGTTCATTATCATCCAGCGCTCGAGCAAGCCCGAGCGCACCTGGTCCGGACTGCGCAGCGTCAATTCGTTCACGCGCATCATTTCCGGAATGCGCTTCTTCGACTCGTTGCCGTGCTCGAGAAGCTCGGCGGCGCTCGCGAAGGCGTAGGGGACATGTGCAGTCTTGGTCGACGGTCCGGTGCGTTGCGCTTCGGCCTCATCGACGACGAAGCCGCCGCCGACCGAGAAATAGATCTTGCGGAAAAGCACCGCGCCAGTCGCGTCGTGTGCGGTGAAGCGCATCCCGTTGCTGTGGAAGGCCAGCGCCTTGTCGATGCGGAAGCGCAGATCCTCCTGCTCCCGGAAGGCGATCTCCCGGCGACCGTCCAGCCGCAGCGAATGCTGCGCGCGAATGCGATGCACCTTGGCTTCGACGGCGTCAGGGTCGATCCGGTCCGGCGCGTCGCCGGACAGGCCGAGCAGCACCGCGCGATCGGTACCGTGACCGCGCCCGGTCAGCGCCAGCGAGCCGTAGAGGTCGACGCCGACCCGTTCGGTGAGATCGAGCTTGCCGTCCGCAGCGAGCTCGTGGACGAAGCGCAGGGCGGCGCGCATCGGCCCGACGGTGTGCGAGCTCGAAGGTCCGAGGCCGATCTTGAAGAGGTCGAAAGCGCTGACAAACATGGCATCTTGGCGGTGATAGACTGGGTGCGCATGATACTACTCCGTGCCCCAATGAGCGGGTGGCATCGTCTGGCGGTTGCGGTGATCAGTGTGGCTGGCATCGCTGTCGCGACAACGCTGATGGCGGCGACGCTGGAGCCGAGCACCGGCGCCGGCTGGCAGGCGTACCGGCGCGGCGACTACGCCGAGGCGTTCGCCGCGTACGAAGCCGCTGCGCGAAAGGGCGATCGCCTGGCGCAATTCAATCTGGCGATGATGCTGCTGCGTGGCGAAGGAAAGCCCACCGATCTTGCCGCTGGCGTCGAATGGCTCACGAAATCGGCCGACGCGGGCATGGCGCAGGCGCAATACAGCATGGGATTGCTCTCGGAGGGTGGCGTCGGCATGCCACGATCGCTGACGGGCGCGACGGCTTGGTGGCAGAAGGCCGCCGAGCAGGGTCATACCGAGGCGCAGGTCGAGCTCGCGACCCAGTATTTCCTCGGCCGTGGCGCGCCCAAGGACTGGAAGCTTGCGGCCAAGTGGTACGAGGCCGCGGCGGAAAGCGGCGACGTGGGCGCGCAGTACATCATGGGCAGCTTCTACGAGCATGGCGACGGCGTCGCGCAGGATCTCAAGCGTGCGCTCGGCTGGTATGTGTTGGCGGCGCAGCAGGGAGACGTCGGCGCTGCCGCGCAGGCGAAGGACGTCGCACGACGTCTGGCGGAGGCGGGCAAGGCCCCGTCGCGCTAGGGGACCTTCAGAGGTTCCTTAGCTCTTCTGGCTGGTCGATCAGCGCGCCGACGCCGGTGCGCCGAAGCGGATCCGCTCCGGGTACGACAGCACTTCGGGCAGCGCGCCGCCGGAGAGCGTCGCCTGCACGCTTTGCCACCATTCGGCATCGAGCAGGTCCGCGTGGTGCGCGACAAAATCCTTGCGCACCGCCGGATCGGTGAGCAGGAACGTTTCGAACTCCTCGGGAAAGATGTCCTTCGGCCCGACGGGGTACCACACCTCGTTCGACATCTCGTCATAGCCCGGAGGCGTGGGCGGGATCCGGCGGAAGCGGCAGTCGGTGACGTAGTCGATCTCGTCGTAGTCGTAGAAGACCACCCGCCCGAAGCGGGTGACGCCGAAGTTCTTGAAAAGCAGGTCGCCGGCAAAGATATTCACCGCGGCGAGCTGCCGGAGCGCGTCGCCGTAGTCGCGCATCGCGCGCTCGCGCTGCCCGGGCGTGGCCTTCTCCAGGAACAGGTTGAGCGGCGTCATGCGGCGTTCGATGTAGAGGTGCCTGACGATGATGGCGTCGCCATCCTCCTCGATCGCGGACGGCGCCAGCGCCTTGAGCTCGGCGGTGAGCTCCGGTGCGAAACGGGCCCGTGGAAAGGCGACGTCGGAATATTCGAGCGTATCCGCCATGCGCCCCACACGGTCGTGGTGCTTCACCAGGAAGTATTTCTCCTTCACCCGCTCCGGCGTGGTGTCCTTCGACGGCGCGATGTTATCCCGGATTACCTTGAACACATAGGGGTACGACGGCAGCGTAAACACTGCCATCACGAGTCCCTTGATGCCGGGTGCCGGGATGAACTGGTCCGTCGAGTGCTTGAGGTGATGCAGGAAGTCGCGAAAGAAGAGCGTCTTACCCTGCTTCTGCAATCCGACCATGGTGTAGAGCTCGGCCTCGGTGCGCACCGGTACCATGCCGTGCAGGAACTTCACGTACGCGGACGGCACTTCCATGTCGACCAGAAAATACGCGCGGTTGGCCGAGAACAGCAGCGCGATATCGTCGGGATCGATGAGCAGCGCGTCGAAGTAGAGTCTCCCTTGGTCGTCGTGCTTGATGGGCACCACGAACGGCCAGAGATGGTAGCCATTGATGACGCGGCCGACGATGTACGCGGTCCGATTGCGAAAGAAGAGTGAGGAGAGCACCTGGATCTGGTGATTCGCCTCGAGCCGCAGCGGGCGCGGGAACCGGGCGCGGAACGCTCCCACCACGTTGCGCACGTCGCGCCGGAAATCCGCAAAGCGGGTGTTCAGCCGGAAGTCGAGCACGATGTCGACCAGCGCAGGACGCAGCCCATGTTGCCGCGGGTAGTATGAGCGGTACGACGGGGGATCGGCGTCGATATGCTCGGTCGACGCGGCCGGCCGTACGAACAGGCAGCGGTTGTGAAAGTAGGTCCGATGCAGGATCTTGCACGACACGGAGTTGAAGAATGTCTCCGCGCATTCCGGCTGCTTGTGGTCGATCAGCAGCCCGATGTAATCGCGCTTGACCTGTTCCCAGCGCGCCTCTTCGATCCGGTCGCAGCCGAACTCGCGCTCGAGCCGCGACACGGTCTCGATGACACGACGATCGTAGAAATCGATGCGATCCTGCGAGGTGTGCGCGATCGCCAGCCAGTTGCCGGCCTCGAAGTGGTTCTTGGCGGCGCGCGCGCAGTCGCGAAACAGCGCGTAATGTGATTGAACCCTTCGAGGGTTGCCTGCGCGATCGCCTCCGGCTCGGCCGCCGACGAGACGCCGATCGGGCGAGGGCGCGTGGCAGAATGCAACGGGGTGGGTATGGGCGCGGCCATCAGCTTCGAGTGTACTTCAGCCCGGGCAAGGGCGCGACCGCGTGACGCTGCGCCGATGCGGGGGTAGAGTGACACGATTCATGATCTTCGTCTCGCGAGTCGGCCGGAGGCCGGCACCGATCCTTCGCTACGCGGCGTGGCTGATCCCGTTCCTGGTGACGCCAGCGCTCGCCGCTGCGCCCGCGGCGGAGCAGATCTTCAAGTGTACCGATGGCTCGGGGAACGTCACCTACCAGAACGAGCCGTGTCCGAAGAACGTCAAGGCCGGCCGCGTCGAGATCTTCGACAACAGTTGGACGGCAGACCGGGCGGAGCGAGAAGCGGAATGGCGGCGCAATGCGGAAGCGCATCGCGTGACGACGGGAATGCCGGTGCGGTGGGTGCGCGAGGCGCTTGGCGAACCGGCCGAGGTCCGCGATACCGTCACCGCGGGCGCGGCCGAAGTGTGGGTGTACGGCTTTCCCGATCGCGGTGTACAGGTCGGGATGCTCAACAACCAGGTGCTCTGGTTTCGCGAGACGCCAGTCGCCCCGCCCGTCGCGCGGACTCCACCCGGGACCGATCGGCCCGTGGCCGAACGCTCGCCGTCCGAGCCGCAGGTGAGCCGCTCCGCGTCGGCTTCCGATCGCCCGTCGCCGGAATTGCCGATAACGCGGCTGGCGCCGCCGGCCCAGGAGCGGCCGCGCGACAGCCCGGCCCCGCCGATCGAAGCGCTGCGTCCGCTGACGGACGCGGCACCGACCGCCGGCGCGGGGGTTGCGTCGGTACTCCGCACGGTTTCACGCGGTCAGGATTGCAAGCAGGCGCTCGCCGATCTCGGTCCGCCCGACCGCCAGCGCGAGGTTCCCGCGATCGATGCGGGGAGCGGCCCCGCTACCGAGTACTTCTACGAGCCTTCTGCAAACACCGGCGCCGGCGCAACGCGGACGCGCGTCGTCTGCGCCAACGGCAAGGTCGAGGGCGTGGACCGGACGGTTATCCGCTGACCTCATTAATCCTTGTCTTCCTCGACCTTCTTTTTCACCTCTTCGTTAAATTTGTTGAATTCGTCGATCGCCTTGTTGCTCGCGTCGGCGATATTTTTGATCCACGTCTTGGTCTCGTCGACGTACTTCCTGACGCACTCCCCGTAGGCCTTGTAGTCCCGGTTGAACGCCTCGACCGTGCGGTTGTAAGCTTCGCCCCGCTTTTGCGAGCCGGATCTGGTCGGATACTCGGGGGCGACACAATTGTGCGGCGGGATCACCAGCCCCTGCGTCGGTGTCTGCGCTGGTGCTGGAGTTTGCGCGAGCACGGGCAGCGCAAGCGCAGCGAGCACGGCGAGCGCTTGGGTCAGCAAAGGGCGCAGGGTCATTGTCGGGCCTCGAGGGGAACGAGAATGCGACATTTTAGCAGGATGATCCTCGCGAGCTTCCTTCCGGGGCGGCAACCCAACCGCATGCCTTGCGTCCTTCGCATCGAAGGAGATTCGGGTCTTCGCGCAATGAGGACGAGGAACCTAGCGGATCAGCAACGCCGCGACCACGGCGAGCCCGGTCATGACGAGATCGCCCATGATGTGGGGCGCACCGGTATCCCTTGGCGGCGGAGTCAGCAGCGCAGTCGCGAGTCGGTCGACGTCGACGGTGTTGAGCCTCGCCTGCGCGGTATTGAGCGCGTTCACCGTCTTGGCGACAGCGCCCGGATCGAGGATCGAGATCGGCGAGCCGCAATATCGACAGGCCGAGTCGTGCTCCAGGTCCACCGGCGCGCCGCAGTTGGAGCATTGGATCTGTCGCACTTTCGCTTTGAGGTCGGCCAGCTCGGCACCCGTCACAGGGCGGACGAAGTTCTTCTCGAGCAGAAACTGGAAGAAGGGCGTCAACCGCCCATGACCGAACTCGCACCGGAAATACGTGAAGTGGGTCGCATGCTGCAGGTCATGGGTCAGCGCCAACCGAGCCTGGCAACGGGGGCAGTTGAGCAGGGCCGGTAAGGTGTTCCGGGTCGACGCGCGCTGCTCGTGCAGAGTCTTGAAAACCTCGAGGATACCGCCGGGAGTGAGCTGCAAGCTTTCGAAGTTGTCGAACCAGATGACCTGACACGGAAAACAAAAGTCGAGCGCAACAACACCAACCTGCTGGCGCTCGAACTCGAGCCTCTGCATATCCGCCCCGCAGCCGGGGCAGCTCGTCACCCGGTCACCATCGTTGCGTGCGCCCCCTGCCGGGGTCATGGCCCCGCTGACGCGAAGGTATTGCACTGCCGCAGGTCGCCGGTTGCGAGGCCCACGCGGAACCATTTCACGCGTTGCGCCGACGAGCCGTGGGTGAACGATTCGGGAACTGCGTAGCCCCGGGCCTGTTGCTGCAACCGGTCGTCGCCGACCGAGGCCGCAGCCGCCAGACCCTGCTCGATATCGCGCGTATCGAGCGCGCCGCGCTGTTGCGCCGAGTGCCCCCAGACGCCCGCGAAGCAGTCGGCCTGCAACTCCTGGCGCACCGACAGCGCGTTGCGCGTCTTCTCGGAGGCGTTGCCGCTTTTCTGCGCGACCTCGCGCATCAGGCCAAGCTGGTTCTGCACGTGGTGACCGATTTCGTGTGCGATGACGTAGGCGCGCGCGAAATCCCCCGGCGCACCGAAGCGTTGCGACAGCTCCTGGAAGAAGTGCAGGTCAAGATAGACGCGCTGGTCGCCGGGACAGTAGAACGGGCCCATCGCTGCGCTCGCGAACCCGCACGCGGAGCCGACCTGCCCGCGGAAGAGCGTGAGCCGGGGCGGCTGATACCGTGCACCGCGCCGGGCCAGCTCGGCCGTCCAGAAATCCTCGGTGTCGCCGAGGACTGCTCGTACGAAATCGCGTTGGGGATCGTTCGGCGCCGGCGTGGGGACGCCCGGGGGCACGCTCGAGGCCGGCGCTTGCACGGTCGGCGGAGTCCCCGACTCGAGCAGCGAGAGCACCTCGAGAGGGTTCTTGCCGAGGAGCAGGCTGATGACGACGACCGCGATCAGCGCGCCGCCACCCAGCCGGAAGCCACCACCCAAGCCGGATCCGCCGCCGGCGGGTGCGTCATCGACGTTGTCGCTGCGGCGAAAATCATCCCAACGCATGACCACCTCCGCTTGTACCGCGACATTCTACCGTTCTTTCAACCGAGTGCCGTTGCTTCAACCCAGCTCGTCGATCGAGCGTGGCCAGCTCGATTTCAACAGCCGCGACAGTGCGCGGTCTGCCAGGATCGTGCCGCCCGTCTGGCAGCGCGCGCAGTAGTTCGTCTCGTTCTCCGCATAGACGATGCGTTGCACGGGCGCACCGCAGACCGGGCAGGGCTGCCCGTACTTTCCGTGCACCGCCATCTCGGGGCGAAATGCGGTGACTCCGGCAGGAAATCCGAGACCGGCCTCGGTGCGCAGGCGAGCCGTCCATTCGGCCAGGATCTCGCGGACGGCTCCATGCAACCGCGCGATTTCTTCGGAAGTGAGCTTGCGTGTCATCGCGATCGGCGAGAGGCGCGCGCGATGTAGGATCTCGTCGGAGTAGGCATTGCCGATGCCGCTGAAGAGTCGCGGATCGGTCAGCGCGCGTTTGAGCGTGTGGTGTTCCCGCACCAGACGCTCGCGGAACGCGTCGATGCCGGCGTCTTCCACTTCGAGCCCACCCAGGTCGAAGGCGGCGAGCGCCGCTTCGCCCTGGACGAGGTGCAGCGAGGCGCGCTTCTTGGTACCGGCCTCGGTGAATGCGAGCGTGCCGGCAGTGAAGTCGATGAGCGCCAACGTGATGCGCCCCGGCGGCTTCTTCCCGGCCTCGAGCCAGCGCAGCCGGCCGGCGATCATGAGGTGCATGACCAGGAACAGATCGCTTTCGAGGGCGATGACGATTCGCTTGCCGAGACGGCGCACGGCATTCACGCGTTGGCCTTCGGCGGCGGCAAGCGGCGGAACGACCGTGCGCAGGACGAACGGACTCAGCAGGCGTACGCGCTCGACCCGCGCCCCCACGACGCGCTGGGCGAGGCTCTCGACGTAGACGACGACGTCCGGCAGCTCCGGCACTGCTAGACGACTCCGAAGGCCCCGAGAGCCGCGGCCACACCCAGCATCCACAGCGGGTGCAGCCGGGTTGAGAGTGCGAGCGTCAAGGTCGCGCCGGTGATCGCATACGCGCTCCAGGACTGATCGACTGTGCGCGTCAGCACGTAGCCCGAGGCGAGGATCAGTCCGACGGTCACCGGCGCGATCGCGCGCTGGATCGCGATGCGCCACGGCGCATCACGAAAGCGCTCCCAGGCGTGCGCGACCGCGTAGGTGAGCAGCGACGAAGGGCCGGACATCGCGAGCATCGCCACCACGCCGCCGATCACTCCGGCAACCTTCCAGCCAATCAGGCTCACGATGAGCACGTTCGGGCCCGGTGCGGCCTGCGACAGCGCGAAGAGTTGTGCGAAGTCCGCGTCGGTCATCCAATGTTGGGTTTCGACGACACGCAGGTGGATCTCGGGGAGGACCGCGTTGGCGCCGCCGATCGACAACAGCGACAGCACGAGAAACTGCGCGCAGAGCTCCCAGAGGACCGGAGGGATCATGGGCGCGTCCGCCAGGCAATGCCGAACGACAGCGGGCAGAGGGCCGCCAGCACCCAAAGGAGCGGCACGCGGAGGAGCGCGATAGCGACGAAGGCGACGACGCACACGCCGACCTGCCAGATCGAGTCCCTGATCGGGCGGGCAAGCTTGAGCGCGGTGGCGACGATAAGGCCCGACGCCGAGGCCGACACCGCGCTGCACGCACTGCGCACCGCGTCGATCTGCGCATATTGCGCGTAGAGCGTGGCCAGTGCGAGCACAACGGCGAGCGGCATCAGCATCAGCCCAACGCTGGCGGCGATCGCGCCCGTCACGCCTTGGAAGCGGCGCCCGATGATGATCGAGACGTTGACGATGTTCGGACCGGGCAGGAACTGCGAGAGCGAAAGCACGTCGAGGAATTCGGCTTCGCTGAGCCAGTGTCGCCGCTCGACGATCATGCGACGGGCGAAGGGCAGGACCCCGCCGAAGCCGGACAGCCCGACCTTGAGGAAGGCAATGAAAAGCGCGGAAGAACTGACCGAAGCGACGGCGGGCG
>VBCL01000473.1 GCA_005888865.1 Betaproteobacteria bacterium
ACGTAGCCCGTCTTCCTGCCGTCGAAGGCGGTGTCTTTCATTTCGCTCACCTTGGGCATCGCATGGTCCTCATCAGCCGACACGTTGTCTGGCGCATAACTCAGAATTGAGCGTCAATCTCCCCGGCAACTCTGAGGTTCGAATTTGGCTAGCAGTGGCCATTCGTCGATCCATCATTGGATCACCTCATCCGCTCGCCCCAGCACCGACTGCGGGATCGTCAGGCCCAGGGCCTTGGCGGTCTTTAGGTTGAGGATCAGCTCGAACTTCGCCGGCTGCTCCACGGGCAAGTCGGCGGGCTTCGTACCCTTGAGGATCCTGTCCACGTAGGTAGCGGCGCGCCGATTCAAATCAGCAAGGTTCGCTCCATAGGACATTAGACCCCCGGCGTCGACCAGCTCCCTCGCTGAGTACACGGCGGGTAGCCGCTTCGCTGCCGCCAGGTCCACGAGACGTCTTCGCTCACTGACGAACATGTTGCTTGCCAACACTGTCAGAGCGTCCGCGCGGGCGATGCTCATGTCCGAGAAGGCCCTGGCGAAATCGGCGGGCCCGCGTGCCTCAACGAATTGCAGTGGCAAATGCAGATCCCGCCCCGCAACTTCTGCTCGCTTTAGGATGTCCTTTTCCGTGCGTTCGCCGAAGGCGCCTGGCTGCCAGAGGACCGCGACACGGCTGACCCCCGGAACGGCCTGCTTGAGCAGTTCCAGACGCTTGCCTACGAGCTCCGGGGCAAAAGCGGACAATCCTGTGACGTTGCCGCCCGGCCGCGCGAGGCTAGTGACGAGCCCGCTCCCAACCGGATCGCCGGCAGGACTGAACACAATGGGGAGGGTCCTGGTTGTTTGCTTCGCGGCCAGAGCGGCGAGTGTGCCTGACGCCACGATGACATCGACCTTGAGCGCAACCAGTTCGGCCGCGAGAGCGGGGAGCCGCTCGACCTTCCCTTCGGCATCTCGGTATTCGATCACGAGGTTGCGACCCTCGACGTACCCGAGGTCACGCAGCCCTTGGAGGAAAGCCTCATGTACGTGCGGGGAAGTGACCGGGTTGGTCTCCAGGTAGCCTATTCGAGCGATCTTGGCCGCCTGCTGGGCCTCGGCGGCGAACGGTGCTGCGCCGAGCGCAAGTAGTGCAAGAACGGTGTCACGCCTGTCCATCTGATCCCCCGCTGGTCAGTGCGACCAGTACAAACATCGATCAATCCCGGTTGGTCATTAGCCTGTACCCTGAGTGTCTGCTGTGGGTTGCAAGCGTACGACGTACTGTCTTGATGCCCAACTCAGAAACGGATCTCGAAATTGCCGAACGCATCGACCTCGAGCGCGCGCCTCGGGTGCACGACAACTGTGGTATCGGTGGTCTCGATCACTGCCGGCCCTCGCATGCGGTTGCCCGGCACGAGCAGCGCGCCATCGTAAATCGGACTCGTGACCGCTTTCTTGAGCTCGGCCCAATAGATATTCCGCTTGCCTAAAAGGGCTCGCGCGCTCGGGATCGCGCTCCGTTTCCTCGCCGCGGTCAGCTTCGGAGGCCGCGTTGCCGCAGTGGCGCGCAGGCGCAGCGTCACGATTTCAAGTCGCGCCTCGGCGTACGACGAGCCGCGCCCGTAAAGCTGCTCGTAGCGCGTGTAGAAGCGGCGGCTCAGGCCTTTCCGCGAACGAGCCGTGCAGGCGCTTGCCGGCGAGCAGCACCTCGACCTCGTTGATCTGGCCTCGGTGGCGCACGTCGAGCGAGAATCGGAAGCGCCGGCGCGGCTTCGCGATACGGTCGCGGTCCAACTGCGCGTTCGCCTTTTGCTCAAGGGCTTCAAGCGTACGGTTGATGCGGGCCGCATCGAACGGGCTTGCCTGGATGTCGACCTGCTCGTACACATGCAGGATGTCCGCGGAGGCCGCCCCGAAGGCGCACCAGGTGGAGGCGATTTCCTTCTGCGGGATTACGACTCTCTGCACCCCGAGCTCGTAGGCGAAAACACCTGCGTGCGCGGGGCCCGCGCCGCCGAACGCGAACAGCACGAAGTCGCGCGGATCGAATCCCT
>VBCL01000474.1:0-513 GCA_005888865.1 Betaproteobacteria bacterium
CAAGGTTTCAAAAGGGGCAATCTCGCATCCGAGACAGTGCATGCGGTGATTCATCAGGACGCGTGCTGCGAGGGGCCGCTTGCGCAGGACGTCGGCGACAGTCGTGCTCGCCGTCAAAGGGTCCGTCATTGTCCGTTGTCTTAGGATCGACGACGAACCGGGATTGGTCGTTGCGCTGGAGCAAACAGCGGACGTCGCTACCGATCCGGTATGTCTTCGGCGATCGCGACTAGGTCGTGCGGCTTGGTGAGGACGATTTGCTGCCGACCACTCTTGACGATGCCGCGCTCTTCCCAGGCGCTGAGAAGCCGGCTGACCGTAAACAGGGTGGTTCCCGTCATCTCGGCGATATCCTGCCGTGAGATCGGAAAATCAATTTCGACGCCCTTGTCGACGCGGCGTCCAGCTTCATGCACCAGCCGTAGCAACGCATGAGCGACGCGGCGCTCGACACGCTCGGTCATGGCTTGCCGGTACCGGCGCTGAAGATCGTGGAGCCGGTTCGCGACAAAG
>VBCL01000474.1:532-2439 GCA_005888865.1 Betaproteobacteria bacterium
ATCTGGTTCTGCGTCTCGAGCAGCTGGCGCATCGTCGCCGAATTCCAGGCGAGTGCGGATGCCGTCTCCACGGCTTCCGCACTGATCGGATACGTCGGATCGCCGAACGCGCCGACACCACCGAAGGCATCCCCGGGGCCAATCAGCCGAAGGACAATCTGCTGACCGTCGGGTGTCAACTGCGTGAGCTTGACGCGGCCTGCCGTCAGCACGAAAAATTCGTCGGCTTGGTCACCTTCGTTAAAGAAGAAGTCTCCGGCGTTGGCCTGCTTCGGATACGACAAGCTGACGATCTGAGCGAGCGTGTCCAGCGACAGCCCCTCGAACAACGGGACGTGCAAGAGTCGACGGGCGGTCTCGGCCACATCCTGAACGGCCATGTCGAATGTTCATCGTGTCACATTTCGTCATTGATCGGCTCAGCGCCGTCGTTCAAGCGGGCGGCGGCTATCTCGGCTCAACGCCGAGCGTCCACGGTGGAGGATCGCTGGCAGGGAAGGACTGATTGGACGCGTCATCGACGACATCCGACGAAGCGTTCGTGTCACCGCCGACGCGGAAGGAGTTCCGTCGGCGGTATCGCCGCGAACTCGACTCTCTAGATCGGAAGCGTGGCAGCCGATCGTGTCAGCAGCGCGCCGAGGGCCGGTCACGCTCGTTTACAGCTCGCATGATACCGAGCCCAACAATGCCGTCGCCCTGCAGGAATACCTCGAAGCCAGGATGCGGCGGCGACTGAAGGCCACGGCTCCGGATCGCGCCGCGCAGCGCTCCCGCCACGAGCATGCCCATCGGTCGCCGGTGCAGTAAGGCACCCACACGCCGCCCGTTCGGGTCGGCCCGCTCAAATCGAATCAGCTGAAGCTCTGGCTCAGATCGTCGGGTTCACGCTCGTGTGAACCCCTCTTAGTGGTGGGCGCAGCTGGTGGGCGCACTTCGCGTTCACCCGCATAAACATTGAGCCGATTATCCTCCGCAAGAATCGAGGATGTGCGAGAGGCCGGCGCGGCATTGCTCGACAAACAGGGCGGTGTTCTTGTCGTTCAGGCCGTCGTCAGTCCCGTCGGAGCGCCTCCATCGGCTGCACGCTCGCCGCACGCCACGCCGGAATCCAGCTTGCCGCCAACGCGACGACCATCAACAGCCCGGCCCCGCACCACCGCGTCGCCGGATCGGATGGAGCGATACCGAAGAGCATCGACTTCACGAACCGTGTGAGGAGGAATGAAGCGCCCACGCCGAGCGCGATTGCGGCCGCTGACAGCGACGAGGCTTCCCGGAGCACCATCGTGAGAACTTGGCGTGGAATCGCGCCAAGCGCCATGCGGATGCCGATCTCCTTCGTGCGTTGCGCGACGGAGTACGCCATCACGCCGAAAATCCCAACCGATGCCAGCACCAACGCGAGCAGCCCGAAAGCCGACGTGAGCGACACGAGCAGCCGCTCGTCCGCGAGATCCAAGTCGATTTGTTCCTGTTGCGTACGAACATTCACGAGTGGCAGTGCGGGATCGGCCGCGTGCACGACTCGTCGCAGGGTCGGCACGATCGCTTCCGGCTTTATCTGCGTGCGAATCTGATACGTCAGCCGGCGTACTTGGGTTTGTTGCACGTAAGGAACAAACAGCTGCGGAGGCGCCGCTCCGTGCAGATCGCGGTATAGCGTGTCGCCGCACACGCCGACAATCTCGAGTGGATCGGTGGAGAGGATGTCACCGTAGCCGGAGTACACCCCGACCGAAACGAGCCTGCCGATCGGATTCTCGTGCGGAAAGCGCGTCGCGGCCAGACGCTGACTGATGACGGCGACTTTGGGCGACGCGCCGGTGTCGTGTTCGTTGAATGGCCGTCCGGCCAGCATCGGGATGCCGAGCGTGTTGAAAAAGTCGACCCCGACGGCATTGTAG
>VBCL01000475.1 GCA_005888865.1 Betaproteobacteria bacterium
ATTCCGGCCGAGCCGCGGCAGCGGCGAGAGCCGGAATCCATAACCACTGCCAGTGGCTATGGATTCCGGGCTCGCGGGCTTTGCCCGCGCCCCGGAATGACGAGTCAGAATTTACGCGGGTTGGTTTAAGCTCTTGATTTAGATTGATTTCTCAAATCCAGAATGAGGCGATAATTTTAATTCATTTTGTGCTTGACTGCACAATGCAGCCGGAATATACGGTGCGCATCCTCACTCGTGAGGGGCGTCTTCTAGAGGCGATCCCGAAGACGGAGCGAGGAGTGGCGTCCCGCGGTGCCGGCTCGCAACCGTCGCTCCGGGAGGCCCCGGGACCCCGCCCGCCGGGTACTACGACCCGGACGCGAGGAGCTCGCTGTGACCGATCCGGTTGCTCGCCGAAGCGCAAGCTAAGGAGAGCTGCCGGTGAGGGAAGCGCGGGACCGGAGCCCAAAATCGCCACGGTGGAGCGCCGAGAGGCGAGCGTCTCCCGAGAGACGCAAGACGCCTCGCAAGGCGTCTGGCGTGCCGCGTTAAGGCATGCCCCACGGGTGCCCGAGCACCCGAGCGTTATCTCGGCGCTCCGCCACCCCTCATTCGGGTGCGCGAAGCCAAGAAAACAAAACCCGGGCGCAAAAACGCGCCGCGGGAACGACCCGCCGTCGCCAAGGCTATGGCGGATTACTGACCTGCCCGCCGAAGCGTCAGCGAAGGCGGGAGGAACCATGTGCTGTTTGACAAGTGAATAGGAATGGCGAACGCGGTTCGACGCCGCGCCGCGACGCCGCGCGTGTGGCGTCTTCCCTCGCCCTGCGGAGCGGGGAGAGGGTGGCGAGCGCTGAAAGCGCGAGCCGGGTGAGGGGCGTGGAGGACTCGGCAAGAAGTTTAGCATCGCGACGCGCTGCCCCTCACCCGGCCCTCGCTGCGCTCGGGCCACCCTCTCCCCGCTTACGCGGGCGAGGGTCGCGCATCACATGCGCTACTGCGACGGTGCTTATTTTCCTGCCCGAGACTTTGCGCTGCGTAGGGGAATCGCTCCCGAGCCACGTTCGGCTTCGACTGCCGCCCTACTGTGCCGCGATTTTGTTGGCGCGGATCACCTCGCCCCAGAGCTTGATCTCGTGCTTGAGCAAGGCGCGCGCGGCCTCCGGCGTCTGCTCCTGCGGCGCGAACACGTCCATGCCGCCGTCGGCGAAGGTCTTGCGCACTTTGTCGTCGGCGAGCGCGTGGCGCAGCGCCGCGTTGAGGCGCTCGACGATCGGTGCCGGCGTGCCGGCGGGCACGAGCAGCATGTGCCAGAAATCGAGATCGAGCTTCTTGTAGCCGATCTCGCCCATGGTCGGCAGATCCGGCAAGCCGGCGAAGCGATTTCGCCCGATGATCGCGTAAGCCTTGATCCTACCGGCCTGGACGAGCGGTCCGGCGACCACCGCCGAGATGGAGCTCAGATCGGCGACGCCCGCCAGCAAATCGTTGAGCGCGGGACCGGCCCCGCGATAGGGGACCTGCGTGACCGACGCGCCGATTTCTTGCGCGACCAGCACGCCGGCGAGATGGCCGAACGAGCCGACGCCGGCATGAGCGATTTTCGCATTCTGCTCCGGCGCCTTGATCCAGCGTACGAGCTCGTCGATAGTGTTCGGTGGCAGGCTCGCACGCGCGGCGAGCGTCGTCACCGCCGTGTTGATGAGGCCGATGGTGACAAAATCCTTCTCCGCGTCGAACCCGAGATTCGGGTAGAGCGTCATGCCTGCCGCCAGGGCCACCTGATGCAGCAGCACCGTATAGCCGTCGGGCGCCGCGCGCGCCGCGCGGCCCGCCGCGATCATGCCACCGGCGCCGCCAATGTTCTCGATCACGATCTGCTGGCCGAGCGATTGCGACATGCTGTCCTGGATGATGCGCGCGATCGCGTCGGTGGCGCCGCCGGGCGGGAACGGCACCACAAGCGTGATCGGTCGACTAGGATAGGGCTGTGCCGCTGCCGACCCGCTCGCCAATGCCGATGCGAGCAGCGCGGCCGCGGCGAGTCGCGATATGAACGCGCGCCGCTGCATGCGATTAGTCCGGCCGTTCCGTCGTCGGGTCGATCATCTTGCGCACCTCGGTGACCTTCGTCGCCGGAAAGCCGCTGATCTCCGCGTGCTTGCGGATAATGTCCTCGTCTTTGGCGAGATAGACGCAGAAGGTCTTGTTGTCGGCGACGTATGACTCGACCCACTGGATGTCGGGACCGAGTTGACGCAGCGCTGCGTTTGATTTTCCCGCGGCGCCGCGAAGCTGCTCGCGCTCCAAGGTGCCGACCTTCGGGATATCCCTCTCAATAATGAATTTACGCAACGCCATGACCTTGCTCCCTCGC
>VBCL01000493.1 GCA_005888865.1 Betaproteobacteria bacterium
CTCCGGGCTCTGGGCGCAGCAATTCGGCACGCCGAACTGGGCCGCGCACGGTGGGTTCTGCTCGGTGAACATGGCGGTCGCCGGCCTGTACACGATCGGCTATTCCTTCTGGGAGTTCGGTTCGCCGGACTGGGACTACGCCAAATATTTCCTGCTCTGGGGTGTCGCCGAAGATCACTCGTCGAATCCGATCAAGATCGGACTGGACAAGCTGAAGCGCCGCGGCGCGAAGTTCGTCTCGGTCAATCCCGTGCGTACCGGCTATTCGGCGATCGCCGACGAGTGGATCCCGATCCGTCCGGGCACCGACGGTCTGTTCGCGCTAGCCCTCGCGCACGTGCTGCTCAAGCGCGGCTTGATCGACTGGGAGTTCCTGATCAAGTACACCAACGCGCCGTGGCTCGTCGTCCAGACGCCGGGAATGCCCGGCGACGGCCTGTTCGCCCGTAACGCCGAAGGCAATCCGCTCGTCTGGGATCAGGAGGCGCGCCGCTTCGCCAACGGCCACCTTCCCGACATCGCGCCGGCGCTGCTCGCCACCGTCGACCTGCCCGACGGACGTCGCGTCAAGACGGTCTTCTCGCTCATCACGGAGCGCTATCTCGACGATCGCTACGCGCCCGCAACCGTCGCGGCCGAGTGCGGCGTGCCTGCCGAGACGATCGAGCGCATTGCGCTGGAGATGGCGCACGTCGCGTTCAACGAAGCGGTGGAGCTCCCGATCCGCTGGACCGACATGCACGGCCGCACGCACGACAAGGTGATCGGCCGGCCGGTGGCGATGCACGCGATGCGCGGCATTTCGGCGCACTCCAACGGGTTTCAAACCTGTCGTGCGCTGCACATCCTGCAAATGCTGCTGGGTGCGCTCGACGGACCGGGAAATTTCCGCGCCAAGGCACCGTATCCGCGCCGCATCCCGATGCGCACGCTGCCCGAGAACGACCCCGCGGTCATTCGGGCCCCGAATACCCCGCTCAACCGCACGCTCTACGGTTATCCGACGCGGCCGGAGGACCTGGTGATCGATGCCCAGGGCAAGCCGCTGCGCATCGACCATGCCTATTCGTGGGAGTCGCCGCTCGCCGCCCACGGCCTGATGCATATGGTGATCACCAACGCGGTCAACCGCGATCCGTATCCCATCGACACGCTGCTGCTATTCATGGCCAACATGGCGTGGAATTCGACAATGAACACCGGCGGCGTTCGCGAGATGCTGGCAAAAAAAGACAAGAGCGGAGAATACGTGATCCCGTTTCTTGTCGTCGTCGACACGTTCCACTCGGAGACGGTGGGTTTCGCCGACCTCGTCCTGCCGGATACGACGTACCTCGAGCGCTACGACACGATCTCGCTGCTCGATCGGCCGATCTCCGAGCCCGACGCCGCGGCGGACGCCATCCGGCAACCGGTCGTCGAGACCGATCGCGACGTCCGGCCGTGGCAGGAAGTGCTGGTCGAGCTCGCCTCCCGGCTCAAGTTTCCCGCGTTCACCCACACCGACGGCTCGCGCAAGTTCGCCGACTACAAGGATTTCGTCGTCAACTACCAGAAGGTGCCGGGTATCGGGCTTCTCGCCGGCTGGCGCGGCAAGGATGGTGACAAGCCTCTGCGCGGCGAGCCGAATCCGCAGCAATGGGAGCGCTATATCGAGAACCAGTGCTTTTTCACGTATCCCTGGCCGGAGAACATGCGCTACTACCGCTACGCGAACAAGGACTACCTCGAGTTCGCGGAGAAGCACGCGCTGTTCGGCAACCCGCCGGTGCAGGTCATCCTGCAGATGTATTCCGAGCCCTTGCAGAAGTTTCGCCTCGCGGGGCAGGGGCTTTACGACGGGCCGCAACCCACGTCGCTCCTCGATTGCGAGCGGCTGGCCAAGTACTTCGATCCGCTGCCGTTCTGGTACGCCCCGCTGGAAGGCTCGCGAGCGGCGAGCGCGGTCGGCGCGGCGCGCGGGCGCACCATCGCAGACGAGTATCCGCTGCACGCGATCACCCAGCGGCCGATGATGATGTACCACTCGTGGGACTCGCAGAACGCGTGGCTGCGGCAGATCCTTGCCGAGAACCGCCTCTACATGAACCGGGTCACGGCGCAGGGCCTCGGCCTCGCCGACCACGACTGGGTCTGGGTCGAGTCTCACCACGGGAAGCTCCGCTGCCAGCTGAAAACCATGGAAGGGGTCGAAGCGCACACGGTGTGGACGTGGAACGCGATCGGCAAGCAGGCGGGAACGTGGGGACTGTCGGCCGATGCGCCTGAAGCGACGACCGGATTCCTTCTCAACCATCTCATCTCCGAATTGCTGCCCGCGAATGCTGCCGACGAGCGCCGGCTCACCAATTCCGATCCGGTGACCGGCCAGGCGGCGTGGTTCGATGTGCGGGTCAAGGTCACCAAGTGCGCGCCCGGCGAGACCGGCGTCTGGCCGACGTTCGCAACGGCGAAGCCTCTGCCCGGCGATTCCGGACACCGGCCTCATCGACCTCGACACCTGCGTGGGTTGTCACGCCTGTGCGACCGCATGCAAGGAGTGGAACGCCTCGTCGAAAGTGAGTGGTCCGCTTTCGGATTACGAACCCTTCGGGGCCGATCCGTCCGGGGTGTGGTTCAACCGCGTGCGGCACTACGAAGTGGGCGAATATCCAGCGAGCAAGACGATCAATTTTCCGATGTCGTGCATGCACTGCGCCGACGCCGACTGCGTTACTGTCTGTCCAACCGGCGCGTCGTACAAGCGCCCGGACGGTATCGTCCTCGTCGATCAGGACAAGTGCATGGGCTGCAACCTGTGCGCCTGGGCGTGTCCCTACGGCGCGCGCGAGCTCGACCAAGTCCCGGGAACGATGAAAAAGTGCACGCTCTGCGTCGATCGCATCTACGACAAGATGCTCCCTCCCGAGGATCGACAGCCAGCGTGCGTGCTGGCCTGTCCGACGCACGCACGGATGTTCGGCGACTTCGACGATCCGAAATCGGAAGTCTCGCGCGTCACCGCGGAGCGCGGCGGCTTCGGTCTGCTCCCGGAGCTTGGGCTCTCGCCGGTCAACCGCTACCTGCCGCCGCGACAGCCGAAACCCGTGGTGGGTCCGGACGAGACGAGGGCGCTGCTCGAGCGCGGGCTGGCGAGCCTCGCGAGCCCGGCTATTCGACGTTGATGTGCAGTGAAGCGGTTCGTATCCCTGGAAGCCGTGTCTCCTAGGGAGCTGTCTTCGCGATGAAGCCCGCGCTCAGCATCATCTTTTTCACCGTCAGCTCGGGGGCAGGACTGGGGTTGCTCGCGCTGATCGCGCTCGCCGACCTCGTAGCACCCGGAACCCTCCCGCCGCATGCGCCCTGGCGCGGAGCGCTTCTGGGACTGGTGCTTCTCGCGGCCGGGCTCGTGTCCTCTGTCCTGCACTTGGCCAATCCCGCCAACGCCTGGCGATCCTTCTCCCGTTTCCGCACCTCGTGGCTGTCGCGCGAAGCGGTGTTCGCCACGGGTCTTTTTCCGATCGCGGCGCTCTACATCGTGCTTCTGGCCAACGGCGGCGCGGGGGCAAGCCGCGCATTGCTCGCGCTCGCCACGGTAGTGATGGCGTGGGTGGTGATGGTCTGCACCGCCATGATCTATGCGAGCCTCAAGCCGATCCGGCAGTGGCATACGCGCTGGACGCCGGTGAACTATGTCCTGCTCGGCCATTGGTCGGGCGCGCTGCTGCTCGCGGCGATCGCGAGCGCCTACGGCATGGCGTCGCGTTCGCTGCTGATCCTCGCTGCCGGACTCGGCGTCGCGTCGCTCGCCGCCAAGCTCGCCTATTGGTACACGATCGGCAAGAGCGCGCCGACCACGCTGGCGCATGCGATCGGCGTCGACCAGGGCGTGCGCGGCCCGGGCGCATTGTCGGTCGCGCAGGCACGGCTCCTCGACGTGGGCCATTCGCGCGGAACGTTCCTGACCGACGAATTCGGCTTCGTCCTGGCCCGACAACATGCGACGACGTTGCGGGCGGTTGCGCTCGTGCTCGGCTTCGGCCTACCCCTTCTATGGCTGGTCGCAGGCGGACCCCGCTGGCAACCCGCGCTGGCTGCAGCAGCCTGCGGTATCATTGGCTTGTTGGTCGAACGCTGGCTTTTTTTCGCCGAGGCCCGGCATACGGTGCGCCTCTATCACGGCGATCCGCGAACATGAGCACGCTCGAAGTGAAGGTCTGGCGCGGTGGGGCTGACGGCCGCTTCCAGACTTTCCCGGTCCCGCGCCGCGATACCTACATCCAGCGGAGACTCGATCCGACGCTCGCCTATCGATTCGCGTGTCGCGTCGGTATGTGCGGCTCGTGTGCGATGACGGTCAATGGACAACCGCGGTGGACCTGCCGCACGCATGTCGCCGATGTCGCCCGCAAGGACACGCTGGAGATCGCACCGCTCGCCAATCTGCCGATCGTGCGCGATCTCGTGACCGACATGCGCGAATTCTTCGACAAGTGGGCGCGAGCCCGGGCGCAATTCCAGCCGACGAAAACGCGTCGCGACGACTTCGCCCGGATCGAGCCTGCGTCGCCTGCGCGTCGCGCGATCGACACGGCGATCGAATGCATCGGCTGTGGCGTCTGTTACGCCGCCTGCGACGTCGTCGCGTGGAATCGCGACTACCTCGGGCCGGCAGCGCTCAACCGCGCCTGGACGCTCGTCAATGACGCACGTGACGGCGACCGGCGCGAGCGGCTCGCGCCACACCCATCAGTCCTGCACCGAGCGCTGCCCGAAGCATCTGACTCCGACGGCGTCCATCGCGGGCCTCAAGCGCGCGACCGCGCTGGCCGCGCTGCGGGGCGAGCTATGAGCGCCGCCGGGCCGCTTCACAAGCGTGGGGGCCTTCCATGAGCGCGCGCGCCGAAACCCGGCTGTGGCTCGCGCAGCGCGCGAGCGCGGCGGTACTCGCGCTGTGCGTCGCGGTCCATCTCGCGACGATGATCATCGCTGTGCACGGCGGGCTCTCCGCGGCGGACCTTCTGGGACGCACACGCGGGAGTGCCGGATGGGCCGCGTTCTACGGTGTGTTCGTTCTCGCGGTGGCGATTCATGCACCGATCGGGTTGCGCACGGT
>VBCL01000102.1:0-488 GCA_005888865.1 Betaproteobacteria bacterium
CGCGTGATGATGTCGACGTTGCCCGCGACGCCGCCTTCGACGAGATCGGCAGTCGCGCTCTTGCGCACGATCACCTGGCTCACGAGCTCGGAGGGCAGCAGCGTGAAGCTGACGCTGCGGCCGACGGTTTGAACCTGGTCGAGGACGAACCAGTCGCCCGATGCGACCGAGTGACCGTTGATGAGCGTTTGGGTCAGGCTCGGGTTCGTACCGCGCATGCTGACCCGGTCATTCTCGTCGAACCCGCCTTCGCCGCCTGCTGCGGAGCTGATCGTGACGCCTGGGACGCGCTGTACGGCATCGGCGATGTTCTTGTCCGGGAGCTTGCCAATGTCATCGGCCGTGATCACTTCGACGACCGAGTCGGCGTTGCGTTTCGCTTCCAGCGAACGTTCCAGCGAGGCCCGGATGCCGGTCACCGTCACCTTCTCGAGCTGCACCGGTGCTCCAGGTGTTGGCGTGGCCGGCGGTGGCGCAGCCTGCGCGAG
>VBCL01000102.1:535-10275 GCA_005888865.1 Betaproteobacteria bacterium
TCCTTCTGGGCGGACGGCTTGGTCGTGCCCTTCGCCTTGTCCTTCGCTGCGAGGGTCGCCGCGTCGGGCTGCGCCTGGGTCTTGGGCGCGTCCGCGGACTTGGTGTCCGACTGCTGCGCCTGCACCGGCACGACGGCGCTCATCAGAATGAGTGCGATAGCCGATGCGATCGGTGTTTTCCTGAGCTTCATGAACTTCCCCCTTGATTGGCGTTCGCATTCCGGATGAAGATGCCAAGATCCCGCTCGAGTGGGGCTCCCACAGCTTTTCCCACTCGATGCAATCGATACAATGCCACTATACTACCACTTGGCCAAGATGCACTACCAGTTCATTGAAATCCTGTTACCATGTTGCAACCACGCAACAGTCGACCACCGCCATTTAGCTCGCTGCGGGGCGCGAAAGCCCATTGAGCCATGCGTCGCCAATGGAGATAAACTGGTATGAGCCTGGTATTGTCGCTAACCGGCGGCCAAACGTTTTCAATACCTTATCGTATCGATGCTCAGGGTTTGCTTGAGCCAGTGATCCTGCGCGGCAGAATCATTTCGCCGCCCGCTCGAGGAGCGTCGCGATGACATCACTTGCTCAGGTTCTCGGCGACCTGGACCCGAGCGATAACCTGCCCCTCTACCAACAGTTGCAGCGGGGCTTAAGGGAGGCCATCGAAAAGCGGATCCTGGGTCCGGATGACGCGCTGCCGTCGGAAAGGCAGCTCGCCGAGGATCTCGGCGTGTCGCGAATTACCGTGCGCAAGGCGATCGATGGCCTCGCTGCCGAAGGGCTGCTGGTGAGCCGTCAGGGCTCCGGTAATTTCGTCTGCACCCGGATCGACAAGAATTTCGCGAAGTTGACGTCGTTCTCCGAGGACATGCGCGCCCGTGGGCGTACAGCGCGCAGCGTCTGGCTCAAACGCTCCGAAGGTACGGTAACGCCGGAAGAATCGCTCAAGCTCGCCCTCTCACCAGGCACGCTCGTCTATCGCTTTCACCGGCTGCGCTTCGCCGACGACGAGCCCATGTCGATAGAACTGGCGACGATCGTCGCGTCGTTTCTTCCCTCGCTCGATGCGGTCGAGGATTCGCTCTACGACGCGCTCGAGCGTGCTGGCAACCGGCCGGTGCGTGCCTTGCAGCGGCTGCATTCGATGCTGCTCAACACGGAGCAGGCGAAACTTCTGAAAGCCAGGGCTGGCGATGCCGGATTGTCCGTCGAGCGGCTCGGCTATCTGCGTGACGGGCGCGCGGTCGAGCTGTCGCAATCGTTCTATCGCGGGGACACGTACGACTTTGTCGCGGAGCTGAGTGCGTTCTAGATGCGTTCTAGAGAGATTTGATCGGAACCGGCGCCTGCCCGGGTGCATCGCTGCGGCCTTCCAGCCACGCCTGCAGCGCGGCGAGTGCGCCGTCCGCGTAACCCCACGTGACGATCGTCGGGGCCGCCACATCCAGCGCCTGGAACGGGTTCCACAGCACTAGATGCAGATCCGGGCGCCAGGCGCGTGCGTGTTCTCCGTAGCGTGCGCGAGCGTTGGACGCGAGGACAGTCACCCGGCCGTCGCCAGCAGCGCTGGGCCAGTCCAACGCGCGCAAGTCTTCAACCTGCATCACCTCCACCGGGTCGAAACGTTGGAACAGCATCGCGACACGATCGCCCGATAATCCCGGCTCCGATACGCCGTCGCCCGGAACACGGCGCTGAACAATGATACGCAGCGGCCGATCGCGCAGCGGCGGTTTCGCGCCCCCCAGTGCGGTCAGGCTACGGGCCCAGGCTCGACCCATGAGCTCTTCGTCGGCGCGGCGCGCCTCGCTTGAATACCCGCCCGGATCGACCGGAAAGCGCACAGCCAGCGCATCGAGGCGCGTGCGGGAACGCACGAGCGAGGGACGATCCAGTTCGCCGCTGTCGAGCCCGCGCTCGATAGCGTCAATCGCTGCTGCCTGCTCATCGCTGCTGCCAAGCGCCATGACCATGTCCGCGCCGGCCTGCAAGGCCAGCACCGCGGCCCGATCGTGGCCGTAACGGTCGTGGATGGCCTTCATCACCAGCGAATCGGTGATCACCACGCCGTCGTATCGCCATTCCTCGCGCAGCACGCCGCCGAGGATCGCGCGGGACAGTGTCGCCGGATACCGCGGGTCGATCTGCGGGTAGACGATGTGCGCCGTCATCATGGCCGGGGCTTCATTGCGGACTCTTCGAAACGGCGCAAGCTCGAGCTTATCGAGCGAATCTCTCGACTTGTCGACGATCGGCAGATCGAAGTGCGAGTCGACATGCGTGTCACCATGCCCGGGAAAATGCTTGACGCAACACGCGACGCGTTCGCTCAGAGCGCCGCGCAGCCACGCTGCACCGAGGCGAGCGACGTCGTCCGCATTTGCCGAGAAGCTGCGCTCGGCGATCACCGGGTTGTCGGGGTTGTTGTTGACGTCAAGCACGGGCGCGAAATTCCAGTTGAAGCCGGTGCTCCGAATGCCGCGGGCGACCGCGGCGCCGACCTCCTGCGCGAGCGATGCATCGCCAGCGGCTCCGAGCGCCATCGCGGCGGGCGGCTGCGGAAGGAAGGTCGCGCGCATAACCGCGCCGCCTTCCTGGTCGAGGCCGATCAGTGCCTTGGATCCCATCACCTCGCGCAACTCAGCAGTGAGCGCGCGAACCTCCTCTTCGCTGCCCAGGTTGTCGCGAAACAGCGCGACGGCGCGAATGCGACAACGGCGGAGGAACGTCGCCTGGGCATCGTCCAGCGTCTTGCCTCGAATCCCGACCATGACCAGCTGGCCGGGATGGAGCTCGTCAGCAGCGGTCGATGCGCTCATTGTCACTTGACCGCGCCTTCCATCCCGCGCATGAAGAAGCGCTGCGTGAAGAAGAACACGATCAGCGCCGGCGCGATCGTCAGGACGGCGCCCGCCGCAATGACGCGCGTCGAGCTGCCGAATGTACCGGAGAGCTCCAGGATGCCAACCGCGAGGGGCATCAGATCGCTCTTAGTCAACACCACGCTCGGCCACAGGAAGTTGTTCCACGTCGTTACAGCGGTCAGAATAGTCAGCGCCCCGATCTGGGGAAGCGCGAGCGGCAACATGATGCGGAAGAAGATGTAGAGCTCCGCCGCGCCGTCGACGCGTGCGGCATCGAGCAGCTCCTGAGGAATCTCCTCGAATGCATTCTTCATCATGAAAATACCGATCGCGCCGGCCACCGTTGGCAGGATCACCCCGAGGTGAGTGTCGACGAGGTGTAGATGCGCCGTCGTGATGAAGTTGACCAGGAAATTGACCTCGGTCGGGAGCATCAACGTCGCGAGGATCACGGTGAACACGAGCCGCTGCCCGCGAAACCGGTAGCGGGCGAGCGGGTACGCCGCCAGTGAGCACACGAGGATTGTCCAGGCGACAGTCCAGAAGGTGATCCAGATCGAATTCCAGAAGTAGCGGCCGAGATCGATGACGCGAAACACCTCGATGAAGTTAGCGAGCGAAACGGAATGAGGGATCAACGACGAAGGGAACGAGAACACATTGCCTTCGGTGCCGATCGCGACCGAGAATGTCCACAGAAACGGGAATGCGCAGACGAGAGCGATCAGCAGGAGAACCGCATAGTGCAGCATGGCGCGGATACGGCGCTGGACGCTCATCGAGCGGGGTTCGGCGGATGGCGCGTTCAACGGTGACGTGGACGGATGAGGCGAAAATTGAGCCACGCGAGCGCTAGACAGAACACGCTCACGACCAGGCTCGCAGCGAGCGCACGCGGGAAGTTGAACGCGCGAATGCCCTGATCGTACGCGTAGTAGAGGCCGGTGTAGGTCGAGCTCACCGGGCCGCCTCTGGTCATGATCAGTACCTCTTCCAGCACCTTGATCGCCGACAGCGTAGACAGCACGGTGCAAAGCAGAATCGTCGGCATGATCATGGGAATCGTGATCTGCCAGAAACGCTGCCAGCGCGTCGCGCCGTCGAGCCCGGCGGCCTCCTCGAGGTCCTTCGGGATCGCCTGCAGCGCCGCGAGGTACAGGACCATGTACCAACCCAGGCCACGCCACAGCGTAACCAGCATCACGGAAAAAAGCGCAAGCCGGTCGTCGCTGAGCCAGCCGATCGGGTCGTTGATCAGGTGCAGCCATTGCAGCACGGCGTTGATCAGCCCTTGCTCGTTGTACATCCAGCCCCACATGATGCCGACGACCGATACCGAGGTGACAACCGGCATGTAGAACGCGGCCCGAAAGGCCCTGATGCCGGGAAGTGCGTTGTTGACGAGCACCGCGAGCACGATCGCGCCGAGCTGGATCGCCGGAACGATCAGCAGATACAGTAACGAGTTCTTCATGCTGATGAAGAACACGGGGTCGTCGAGGAGGTCCTCGAAGTTCGCAAGACCGACCCACCTCGGCGGCGTCAGGAAGTCGTATTCGGTGAATGCGAGGAAGCTGCCCCACAGTACGGGCCAGAACGCGAAGAGCCCCAGTAGCAGCAGTGCCGGTGCGAGGAAGAGCCACGGCGACAGCGCCTGTCGCAAACGCGCGCGCGAGGCGCGATTGCCGAAAGCGCTTGCGGCCTGATTGCTCCCGCCGGCTGCAGCATCGACGTCGGCCACACGGCTGCTCATGGTCCGAGCTTGCTGTTCCAGAACGCAACTGCTTCGTCGAGCGCGGCTTTGATGTCCTTGCGGCCGATGATGGCGGCCTCGACCGAGTCCTGCAACCGCTTGTTGAGCCGCTCGAAGCCAGGCACCCCGGCAACGTAGAGCGTGCGCACGACGTCCATCCTTTGGGCGCCGATCGCCATTGCCTTTTCATACGCGCCGGCGTCGGTGCGCAGCTTCTGGAAATGCGGATCGGCGATCGCCTTCTTCGCTGTCGGAAACGCGCCGGCCAATTTCGCGAATTCGAGCTGGTTGTCGTCGTTGGTCAGGAACTTGGCGAACTGTGCCGCTTCGCTCGCGACGCTTCCCGTCGTCCCCCTCGGCATTGCGAAATGAAACAGCCAGCCGCCGGCCGCGATGCCCCGACTGCCGATCGGCACCGGCGCCACGTCGGTCACGGCGTAGATGTCCTTCGCATCGTCGCGCACCCGGGTCAGCGCGCTGGGGGGCGCCTCGAGCATCGCCATGCGACCCGATTTGTAGGCATCGATCGATGCCGGGTAGTTGTCTTCCGAAAACAGCTTGTCCTTCAGTAGTCCACCGGACTTGTACGCCTCCGCAAATTTCGCGATGAAGGCAACATGCGCGGGCGAATTGAACACCGCCTTGCCGTTTTCGACGAGCGGCAAGCCTTCCTCCATCATCAGGCCGGCGATCTTGCCCAGCGCCGGCGAGAAGCCGTATTGTCCGGTGCGCGCCCTGATTTCCTTGGCGGCAGCAAGCTGCTCGTCGCGCGTGGTCGGAATGCGGGTGATGCCCGCTTGCTTGAAGAGCGCCGCGTTGTATGCCATCACGTTGACGCTGTTGTAATGCGGAAAGCCGTAGACCTTGCCGTTGAAGGTCAGGTCGGCGATTGCGCCGTCGGTGTAGTTCTTGCGGTCCTCCCCGAGCAGCTCGTCGATCGGACGCAGCGCACCATGCAGCGCATAGTCGTACGCCCACGGGACATTCAGCTGCACGAGCGATGGCGCGGAGCCGGCGACAATCGCGGCCGTGAGCTTGGTCTGCAGCGCATCCCAGGGCACATCGACCCATTCGAGCTCGACGCCCGGGTGCGCCGCCTCGTATTGTTTGACGAGCGTCTTGAAGTAAGCGGTGAATTTGGGCTTGAGGCTCATCGTCCAGAACTCGACGTGAACCTTGTCGGCCGCGGGTGCCGGTCCAGACCCCAGCAGACTGCAGGCCACGAGCAAAAGCGAAGACGCGCGCCGCCAGCGTGCACCAATGACGGAAAGTCTCGCGCCAACGACCCTGCCCGGGGTTTCAAGCCCCGCAGGACTTGTCGCGCCTCGGTTGTCGGCAGCGGGCCGGATCATAGTCGCGGTCAACTCGATCAGTGCGTCAGCGTCACTTTGGCAAGGTGCCGCGGCGCATCCGGGTCGAGACCGCGTGCGCGCGCCAGTGCTTCGACCATGGGATAGAAGCTCTGGATCGCCGCGATCGGATCGAGATCCTCCGTTCCGGTCTCGAGCAGCGCCAACTCGCTGCCCGGCGTCGTTACGGGGGCGGCGAGCAGGACTCGTGCGCCGCGCCGTTGCATGTCGGCCGCCAGCGCGACCAGTCCTGCATGCGCCGGCCCTCGTGGAGCGAAAACGATGACAGGGTAGCCTTCATCGACCAGCGCCATCGGTCCATGCTGCACTTCCGCGCCGGAGAATGCCTCCGCCTGGATGCCGCACACCTCCTTGAACTTGAGTGCGGCTTCCATCGCCAGGGCGAGGCCGAGCCCGCGGCCGATGACGAACAAGCGATTTGCGTCCACCAGCACGTCCAGCGCGCGTTGCCAATTTTGCTGCGTCGCGCGCTCTAGTACCGAGGGAAGGGTATCGAGCGCGCGCTGCAGGGCGGCGTCGCTTTGCCACGCTGCGACGACCCGTGCGCCGGCGACCAGCTGCGCGATGTAGCTCTTCGTCGCGGCGATGCTGCTTTCTGTGCCCGCGTGCAGGTCGAACGCCCATTGCGCAGCGTCGGCGAGTGGTGAGGTCGCGTCGTTGACGAATGCGATGGTTCGCGCGCCTCCGTCCCTGAAAAGGCGCGTTGGCACGACAAGATCGTGGCTCTGCCCGGATTGCGAAAAGGCAAACGAGACGAGCCCATCGCACCGGATCCGTGATCCGTACAGCGTGACGAGCGACATCGGCAGCGACGTTACCAACCGGCCAGACCTCGCCATGATCAGGTACGCCATGTAATGCGCGGCGTGATCGGAGCTCCCGCGCGCGATCGTGAGCAACGCTTGTGGTGGTCTTTCGCGCAATTCCGCCCCGAGCGCCAGGTAGCCGTCGCCGTCGGCGGCGAGCAGCCGAGCAACCGCGTCGGGCGCCTCGCGGGCCTCGTCAAGCATCCGCGAGGTCAATCTCTTCTCCCTCCACGAGCACGCGCTGCAATTGCAGGTCACGGTCGAGGACAACGAGGTCAGCAAGATTGCCTTCGTCGATCCGTCCGCGATCCTGCAGACCGAGATAATCTGCTGCGTGCGTGGACACGCGCAGCGATGCCTCGCGAAGGGAAAGTCCCAGCTCGACGAGGTTGCGCAGCGCCTGATCCATCGTCAGCGTGCTGCCGGCGAGGGTTCCGTCGGCCAGCCGCACGCCGCCCATGCATTTGGTGACGCGATGCGAGCCAAGCCGGTACTCACCATCCGGCATGCCGGTTGCCGCCGTCGAATCGGTGACGCAGAACAGCCCGGGTATCGCGCGCAAAGCCACGTGGATCGCTCCTGGATGCACGTGCAGCAGGTCCGGGATGATCTCGGCATGCCGAGCGTGCGCGAGCGCTGCGCCGGCGATGCCCGGGGCGCGATGATGCATTCCCGACATCGCGTTGAACAGATGCGTGAAGCCCCCCGCACCCCGCTCCAGCGCTGCCACACCATCTTCGTACGTGCCGAGCGTGTGGCCGATCTGCACACGGAAGCCGGCCGCGCGCAGCTCCGGGATGATGTCGAGATTACCCGGCAATTCGGGTGCGAGCGTAATCAGCGCGATCGGTGCGAGAGCGTGCAGCGCGAGGACCTCCTGGATCGACGCGGGGCGCACGAAGTCGGGTTGTGCACCGAGCTTGCGGGGATTGATATAAGGGCCTTCGAGGTGCACGCCGACCACGCGTGCCGCTCCACTCCGACGCGTTTTGCACGCAGCGCCGAGTGCGCTCATCGCGAATTCGACTTCGGCTAGGGGGGCCGTCATCGTCGTGGCGAGCAGCGACGTTGTGCCGTGCCGGATGTGCGTCCGCGCGATGCGGTTGATCGCGTCGCCACCCTCCATCGTGTCGCGCCCACCTCCGCCATGAACGTGCGAATCGATGAACCCGGGGAGGATGAACGTGCGCGCATCGTCTCGCGCGCGGTCGTCCGAAATCGACGTTCCTTCGATGCGCCGGATGCGACCTTCGAGATGTGCCAGCGTGCCGTCGACGAAACCGCGCGGTGTCAGCACGCAACCGTGGATCTCACCGGCCATCGATCGCCCCTCCGATTGCCTCGAGGCGTGCACGAACGAGCCGGAGTGCGCCGTCGACCGCATCGCCCAACGGCTCGACGAGACGGGCACGGATCGACGGCGCGAGGCGAGGTTGCAGGCGCTGGCCAATGCTGCCGGAGACCACGAGCGGCAACCGGCCGTCCGGATCGAGCGCAAGCGCGATGCCGTCGAGCGCTCGCACCGCATCGTTCAGCAAGTTTGCCGCCCTGGCATCGGTCGCTTCCGTATCGAAGACGAGCGGCGCGAGCCCCGCGTACGCATGCTGGCCCGCGGCCTCGACCCATGCCAGCAGCGCCTCGCGCGAATCGCCCGCCGCGCCCCAGACAGCGTGTACGAGCGGACCGACCGGGGCGCGGCCATCGGTCGCAAGTTGCGCCTCTCGCATCGCCCGCATGCCCAGCCACGCGCCGCTGCCCTCGTCACCAACCGGGTAACCCCAGCCACCGATCGAGACGTGCTCGCCGTCCTCGCGCAGCGCCTCGCCGATGCTCCCCGTGCCGGCGGCAACGATGGCGCCCGGAGCGCCGCCGTGGGCGCCCAAGAGCGCCGTATATCCGTCATTCGCGAGCTCGATGGCAGCGTACCGAGGTGCCGCCCGCATGAAATCCCGGTTGCGCTCCGCGACGATCGCACCGGCCAAACCCAACCCGACCGCGCATTCTTCGGGTTGCCAGGCGCGAACGTTGGCGCTGCGAAACGAACTTTCGATGGCCTGCGAGACGTTGTTCCAGGCCTGCTGCACGCCTTGTCCCAGCGCCGAGGGCCCCGCGTGAGCGGAGCCCAAAACTTCCCCCTCGCCTCCCGTCAACCGGGCGCGCGTTCCTGTCCCGCCGCCGTCGATGCCGATGACGTAGCGAATGGTCGCGGCATGACGCATCACGCCGGTCAGTGTGCAGCTTGACGCATAGGGACCTCAAGCATACCAGTTAGGTCAATTGGTATGCAAGTGGTCTTGCCAAAGCGATGCGCCTTAACGGGGTCGATTCCCGATTATTCGTCGAGAATCTCGTCCGACCCCAAAACGCTCGAATGCGTCTCGCGACGAACTCGGCTGCGTCGCGCACCGCAGGCGGAGGATAAGTCTGCCTCGCTGTGCCCCCGCTCTGCGAGTAGCGCGACGAGCGGCTGTCGATCGACCGCCCGGCGGGGCGCGTGTCGATAGCTGCGGGTCTACAGGTTGTTAAGGATGAACGCTGCGTCTTCGCCTTGCCACCACATCAGATCGATAGTCTTGGCACCGGTGCGCACGCGCAGGCCGCTGAAATAGTTTTTGACGTAGTTCAACTCGGCGCCGGTCGCGTAACACCATACGTCGCCGACAGTGTCGATCTGCCCGAGGGCGGCATCGGCGGACTGGCCGACGTACCACTGGCCATGTTCATCGTAGGTGTCGTTGGCGCACACGAGAACGGCACTGGCGTGGGTGGAGAAAGCGAGTAGCAGAAGCAGGAGAGCACGGGTCATGCTGATCCCCTTAATTAGTTAGTGATTGTTGCGATACGACGCGGGCGATATCAATGCGCGGGATTCCGCGCAAGGAACAAGCGCTGGTCCGACGTCGATGTGGCAACCTCGGCGCGCTGCGCGAGTTGGAGCTAT
>VBCL01000480.1:0-2407 GCA_005888865.1 Betaproteobacteria bacterium
GAGCGGCTGGCTGCCAACCGCCGCACCGCGCCGCTGTTCGACATGACCCGCTATGCCCGCGACTTCGAGGATGCGATGCAGCGCATCTGGAACGATTACGTCGGCACGCCGCCCTGAAACAGATCCTGCAAGGCATCGATCGCGTCCGACACGTCGAACAACCGATCGTGCGAAGCCCGGATCCGGGCGCAGAGCTCGTCGCGCCATGCGCGGTCGCCGACGAGTCGCGATGCGAGCGCGATATATTCCGCGCGGTCGCGTGCAATCAGCTCCGGCACGCCGAGGAGGCGGAGCATTCCAGCGCTCTGACGCCCACGCATGTAGGCGCCGGGCAAGGTCACGATCGGCAACCCGCAGGCGAACGCATCGATACTGGTATTGCCGCCCGACCAGTGCAGCGTGTCGAGCATCGCGTCGCAGCAGAGGTTGATCCGCAGATAATCATCGTGTGCAACCTGCGGCAGCACGCGCACGCATTCGTCGATCGCCAATCCGTGGCGCTCGAGCTCCGTGACGAGCCGGCGCGTGAACGCCGCAGTGATCGCCGGGTGGCGACCCGCGAAGAGCACCAGCAGCACGCGCGGATTCGCGACGAGCACCTCGGCGAACAGCGCATCGTTCTCCGGATGAATCTTCCAGAGCGACTGTGGGCAGAGCAGCAGCGGTCGATCCGCCGGCAGCGCGAAACGCTCCCGGCTCGCATCGCCCGGCACGACCGGTTTCTCGTAGCGCGTCCCGATGCCCGGGAGCGTGACCAGGGGTTCGACGTAGTGCGCCTGCGCGCCTTCCGGCTCCATCGCCGCGGAGCTGATGAATGCATCGATCGTTGCATGGCCGGTCGTCACCGGATGACCCCACCCGGCGTACTGTCGCGGCGCGAGGCGAAGTGCGGCCAGCGCGAACGAGCAGGCGTCCATACCGAGCTCCGGATAGACGAGTACATCGAGCGCATCGTCACGGATCGCCGGGGCGACCACCGACGGCCGCGCTCGACTGCCGCCGTACTCGCGAAAGCAATCGGCGCGATCGGCGATCGCCCGCGCGACCTCGTCCATGCCCGGAAAAAGATGATAGACGAATACCTCGAACCGGGTCCGATCGAGGTCGGTGATCCAGCGCTTGAAATAGCGGCCGCAGGTACCGACGTGAAAGAACGCCGAAGCGAACCCGATGCGTGTGCGTCCATCGCGGCTGGAGCGCGGTGCCCGCGGCGCATGCCACTGCGGAGCGCCTGCATCGATGACGCGCCCCGCAAGCGCGGCGTACGCCGCCTGTAGCGGCCGATCGTCCTGGCCCTGATAGGCGAGGAAGAAGTTGCTCCAGCGCAGGCCGTCGACCACCCGCGCTTCCGGGAGGCCCTGAAGCGCCACCGGCAACTCGCGGTCGAGGGCGGAAAGACCTGCGGCAATGCCCGCGCGCGCCGCAGCAAGCTCCGCGGCATCGGTGTAGATCATCGGCAATGTCAGTCGCGCGCCGAGAAGGCTCCGCAAGTCGCCGGGATCTGCGTCGTGCCCATGCGCATAGGCCTCGCGCGCCTTTGCTGGCTCGTTGCGCTCGGTCAGGATCCAGCCGAGATTGAACCATTGGCCGCCGGACTCCCGGGGCGAGAGCTCGATCGCCTTGCGGTAGAGCGCTTCCGCTTCGTCGAGCGCGCCGCGCTCCCGCAGCAAACCGGCCAGCAGCACCACGATCGGACGAAAGGGCGTGCCCGGCGCGCGCGCCAATGCCGCCCGGAGAGTGGCCTCGGCACGCTCGACCTCGCCTCGATCGCGCTGCACTTCGCCCAGGTTGCAGGCGGCGAGCGGGTAGTCGGGGCGCAGTGCGAGGGCGCGCGCGAACGACGCTTCCGCCTCGTCGAGGCGACCGAGCGTGCGCTGGGCGTTGCCGAGATTGTTCCATGCCTGGGCGTGACCGGGATCGATGTGCAAGGCTTGCTCGAGCACAACTACCGCGCCCGCTGCGTCTCCGGATTCTCCGAGCAAAATCGCAAGGTAGCGCAAGGCCGGCGCGAAGCGTGGCTCGATCTCGAGTGCACGCTTCAAGCTCGCGATCGCGCCCTGCTTGTCGAGGCGTGCTTCCTGCAACTCGGCGTGCGCATAGTGGGCGACAGGATCGTGCGGTATGCACGCGAGCGCACGTTGGGCGTGGGCCATTGCCGCCTCGACGTCGCCGGCCTTGTCGCAAATCGTCGATAACAGCAGGTGCGCGGCGCCGCGCTCGGACCCGGCTGAGGCACTCGCGACGATCGCCTCCGCATCGCGGCGCGCGCCCTCGACGTCGCCCGCGGCCAGCCGCTGCCGAGCCCGCGCTGCGGCGGACGAGCCGCCCTCAACCATCGAGCGCCGCGGGATAGCGCATCTCGAGCGCACGCAGGTAGGCACGTTCCAGGTTTCGAGCGTGCGCGCCC
>VBCL01000480.1:2491-2632 GCA_005888865.1 Betaproteobacteria bacterium
GGACCGCGATTTCGACATACTGGCTGCCGCTCGTGGCGACGGGCTGCATCACCCCGAGGTTGGCGAGCATGCTGTAGCCGCAGCGCTCGCCATGCTTGCGGCCCACGAGCGTCACCACGGGTACGCCCATGTCGAGCGCCT
>VBCL01000103.1:0-11358 GCA_005888865.1 Betaproteobacteria bacterium
TTGCCCAGGAAGGCGATGGACTTCTCGACGCCTTCGAGCGCCGGCAGCATCGGGTCCTCGTGCTCGATGGAAAACACGTCGTCGTAACCGACGGCCGCCAGCACGGCGACAAGCTCGCGCCACCAGTGCTCGCCGTGGCCGTAGCCGAGGGTGATGTAGTTCCAGGCCCTGCCCCGGAACTGGTCACTGGGCGTCGTCTCGATGACGCCGTTCACGCCGGCGATTACGGGATCGACGCGCGTATCCTTGGCATGCACGTGATAGACAGCCTCGCCCAGCGCGCGCACGGCGGCGAGCGGGTCCGCACCCATCCACATCAGGTGACTGGGGTCGAAGTTGGCGCCGACCGTTTCGCCAACCGCATCGCGCAACCGCAGCAACGTGCGCACGTTATAGACGTTCTGGTGGCCGTGCAGCTCGAGGCACAACTTGCGGATCCCGAGTCCGTTTGCGTAGGCGACCAGATCGCGCCAGTACGGAATCAGCACTTCCTCCCACTGCCAGCGCAGGATTTCGCGCACCTCGGGCGGCCACTCCACCGTGATCCAGTTGGCGCTGCTGTCGCCCTTCGCTCCTGGGCATCCCGACATCATCACCACGCGATCGACGCCCATCAGGCTCGCAAGCTTGATCGTCTTGCGGGTCACCGCATCGTGGCGGCGTCCGTGCTCCCCTGGATGCAACGGGTTGCCCGAGCAGTTGAGGGCGCTGATGGCGATGCCGTGGGCGGCGAGCCGTGCCTTGAAATTCCGCCGCTCGCTCTCGCTGTCCAGCATGCGGTCGAGATCGAGGTGTGGCGCGGAGGACCAGTTGCCGCAGCCGAACTCCAGCATGTCGAGCTCGAGGCGCGCCGCAATAGCGAGCAGAGTGTCGAAATCCGTGCCCGGCAGGCTGTCGGTGATCATGCCGATTTTCATCGCAATGTCGATCCGAATTCGTCGTCGAAACCGCGACGCCGCACGCCGGTCAGTCCCCTGCAGCCGCTGCCGGCACCGGAGCGGCCTGGCGCCGAGCCGCGAGCCGCTGCTGCAGCCTTTCGAAGTACAGATAGATCACCGGAGTGATGTAGAGCGTCAGCACCTGCGAGACGACCAGGCCGCCGACGACGGCAAGCCCCAGCGGCCGCCGCGTCTCGCCACCGGCGCCCAAGCCAAGCGCGATCGGGAGGCTCCCCATCAGCGCCGCCATCGTGGTCATCATGATCGGGCGGAAGCGCGTCAGGCACGCCTGGAATATGGCGTCATCGGGCGCCTTGTTCTCCTTGCGCTGCGCCTCGATCGCGAAATCGATCATCATGATCGCGTTCTTCTTGACGATGCCGACCAGCATGATGATGCCGACGAAGGCGTACATGTTGAGCTCGATGCCGAACAGCATCAGCGTAACCAGCGCGCCGAACCCCGCGGTGGGCAGGCCGGAAAGGATCGTGAGCGGATGGATGAAGCTCTCGTAGAGGATGCCGAGCACCAAATAGATCACGAATATCGCCAGGACGAGCAGGATGCCCATCCCGCGCAGCGATGACTGGAACGCCTGGGCGGTGCCCTGGTAGATGCCGTTGATCGTCGCCGGCAGACGCATCTCGGCGGTCGCGCGATTGATCTCGCCGATCGCGTCGCCGATCGCGACGCCGGGTTTGAGGTCGAACGATATCGTCACCGCAGCGAGCTGGCCGAGATGGTTGATCGCCAGCGGGCCGACCGTGGGTTTCAGCGTCGCGACGCTGTTCAGGGGCACCAGCGCGCCGCTCGCCGAGCGCACGTAGAGCAGCGACAACACCGATGGATCGGTCTGGTAGCGCTGCTGCAACTCCATCACGACCCAGTACTGGTTGGTCGGCGCGTAGATCGTCGAGACCTGGCGCTGACCGTAGGCGTCGTAGAGCGTCGCCTCGATCGATTGCGCCGAAACGCCGAGCGCGGACGCCTTGTTGCGGTCGATCTCGACGGTCACTTGCGGCTTCGAGATCTGCAGATCGCTGGTCACGTCGACCAGTCCCGGCAGCGACTTGAGCTTCTGCTCGACCTTCGGCGCCCACTCGTAGAGCTCGTTGGTGTCGGTGCCCTGCAGGGTGTACTGATAGGAGCTCTTGGTGACTTGGCCGCCGATGCGGATCGCCGGGATATTCTGCACGTAGGCCTTGATGCCCGTGACGCGCGAAAGCGGTCCGCGCAACTGCTGGATCACCTGGTCCGCGCTCGGGCGCTGGTCGCGGGCTTTAAGCGCGACGAAGATCCGGCCCACGTTGAGCGATGAGCTCGGTCCGCCCGCGCCGACCGAGGACATGGCGCCCTCGACGTACGGATTCTCCTTCACGATTTCGGCGACCTGCCGCTGCATGTTCGCCATCGCTGTGAAGGACACGTCCTGCGCCGCTTCGGTGAACACCAGGATCAGTCCCTGATCGTCCGCCGGCAGGAAGCCCTTCGACATCGTGCTGAACAGAAACCCGGTGGCCACCGTGATCGCGAAAAACGCCCCAAGCGTGAGGGGCTGATGACGCAGGACCCACGCAAGGGTGCCGCGGTATCCGCTCAGCCACGCGTCGAACGCGCGCTCGCTCAACGCATAGAAACGGCCGTGCTTCCTCGCGTGCTCGTCGACCAGCATCCGGCTGCAGAGCATCGGCGTCAGCGTGAGCGACACGAAGCCCGAGATGAGCACCGCGACGATGATCACCACGCCGAACTCGCGCAACAGCCGGCCGAGAATGCCGCCCATGAACAGCACCGGGATGAACACGGCGACGAGCGACACCGTCATCGACACAATAGTGAAACCGATTTCCTTCGACCCGTCGAGCGTCGCGCGCATTCGCGATTTGCCCATCTCGATGTGGCGGGTGATATTCTCGAGCATCACGATGGCATCGTCGACGACGAACCCCACGCACAGCGTCAGCGCCATCAGCGACAGGTTGTCCAGGCTGTAGCTGAAGGCGTACATCACCGCGAACGTGCCGACGATCGACAGCGGCAAGGCGAGGCTCGGGATGATCGTGGCCGACGCGCTGCGCAGGAAGACGAAGATCACCGCGACGACGAGCCCCAGCGCGAGCAGCAGCGACTGCTGTACGTCATGGACGCCGTTGCGGATGGGCACCGAACGGTCGTAGAACATCGTGAGCTGGATCGCCGGCGGCAATTGCGACTCGAAGGTCGGCAGGATCTTCTTGATCGCGTCTGCGATCTCGATCGTGTTGGTTCCCGGCTGGCGCTGCACGCCGAGCATGATGCCGCGCGTGCCGTTGTGCCAGGCCGCGATCTTGTCGTTCTGGACGCTGTCGAAGACACGTCCGATCTCGTTGAGCCGCACCGGCGCGCCGTTTCGGTAGGCGACGATCATCGGCGCGTACGCCTTCGCGGTCATGAGCTGGCCGGTCGCCTGGATCGAGGTTGCCTTGTCGCGTCCGTAGAGCGTCCCTGTCGGGAGGTTCACATTGCTGTTGCCCACCGCCTGCTCGACATCGGTGAGCGCGATGCCGCGGGTGGCGAGTGCGTTGGGGTCGAGCTGGATGCGCACTGCGTACTGTTGCGAGCCGTAGACCTGCACCTGGGCGACGCCGCTGATGGTCGAGATCTGCTGCGCGAGGAGATTCTCGGCGTACTCGGCGACGGTCGACAACGGCAGCGTCGACGACGAGAGCACGATGTTCATGATCGGCGCGTCGGCCGGATTCACCTTGCGCTGGGTCGGCGGATTGGGCATCGACGACGGCAGCGAGCGTGCCGCCGCGGCGATCGCCGACTGCACGTCCTGCGCCGCGGCGTCGATGCTGCGGTCGAGCGAGAACTGCAGCGTGATCGTCGCCAGCCCGTCGGTGGACACCGAGGTCATGGTGTCGATGCCGGCGATTGTCGAGAACTGCTTCTCCAGCGGCGTGGCGACCGCGGAGGCCATCGTGTCGGGATTCGCGCCCGGAAGTTGGGCCTGGACCTGGATCGTCGGGAAATCGACGTTGGGTAGCGCGTTGATCGGCAGCAGCCGGTAGCCGATGATGCCGAAGATGAGGATGCCGATCATGACCAGCACGGTCATCACCGGACGGCGCACGAAGAGCGCGGCGATGTTCATCAGGACTGCGCAGGTGATTCGACGGGTTTGCCGACGTTCACCTTCGTGCCCGGCGCGAGCCGCAGCTGACCGACGGTGACGACGATATCGCCCGCCTTCAGGCCGCTCGCAACCACGGTATCGTCACCTTCGGCCCGGGTGATCGTGATGTTGCGGAGCTCGACCGTGGAATCCGCCTTCACGACGAAGACGTACTGTCCGGTCGGACCGCTTTGCACCGAGGACGAGGGCGTCACGATCGCGTCCTTCTGCTCGCGCAAGGTCAGCACGACGTTGACGAACTGGCCAGGCCAGAGCGCTTTGTCGCTGTTCGGAAACTCCGCCTTGAGCTTGATCGTGCCGGTGGTCGCGTCGGCCGAGTTGTCGACGAACGAGAGCCGTCCGGCCATGGGCGGGTGCGTAGCGTTGGCGAAGCTCGCCGCGACCTTGAGCTCGCCATCGGCCTGATACCTGCGGACGTCGGCGACGTTCTGCTCGGGAACCGAAAACGACGTATAGATCGGCACGACCTGGTTGAGCGTTACCATCGCATTGGTGTCGTTCGCCTTGACCAGATTGCCCTGCTGGATCTGGATGCGGCCGGCATAGCCGGTCACGGGCGAGCGGATCGTGCAGTATTCGAGCGACAGTTTCGCATTGTCGATCGCGGCTTCGTCCGCGGCGACGGTCGCCGCAGCGGTTTCGGCGTTGGTCCGGACCTGCTCGTAGGCGTCCGTCGAGATGAAGTTCTTGGCGAGGAGATCCTTGTAGCGCTTGTCCTGCTCCTTGGCACGGTCGTACAACGCCCGGTCCTTGAGCAGGTTCGCCTGCGCCTGCTTGAGGCTCGCTGCGAACGGACGGGCATCGATCTCGAACAGGACCGCGCCCTGGCGCACTTCGTCGCCCTCCTTGAAGCGTACCGAGACGAGCTGGCCGTCGACGCGGGCCTTGACCGCGACGGTCGTGTAGGGCTCGACGTTGCCGATGGCATAGAGGCGTACGGGCACCGTCTTGAGAATGACCGGCGCCGTGGTCACGGGCACTGCGGCGATACTCTTCGGAGGGTCGGCGCGCGAGCCGCGGTTGGCCTGAAAGACCACGAACAACAGCGCAGCGACCACCGCCAGGACGAAAATGCCCGAGAACAGCTTCCTTTGTGTCGACATCGCTCCGACCGCTCGACAGGGCATTGTTCTCAAGCCCTTCGTCGGCGCCTTCCTCCGATGCGGGCAATCACCGCGCACCCCGGTACCGCCTGCCAGGCATACCCCCAGTGGGCGAGGAACCCGCCGACCGGGCCCGCAGCCGCGGCTGCAGACAGCCGGAAATTATCGCCCAATCAGGGGCGTCGTGGGGGAAGTTACAAGCTGTAACAGGGTGTAGTCATCAGTCGCGCGGGCGCGCGACGACCGGGGTGGAGCGGGTGAAGGGAATCGAACCCTCGTATGCAGCTTGGGAAGCTGCCGTTCTGCCATTGAACTACACCCGCACGGGCGACGAATTGTCCACCAGCGACGAGGGGTTGCCAACGGTCGAAGGACGCCGAACGGCCCAATTCGAGGTCCCTACGCTGCCAGGACCCCGATCAGCTGATTGGCCTGCCGGAGCTTGTGCGCCAAGTCGAGCGACAGGTTCTTGAGGATCGCGATCTTGATCTCCGGGTGGTCCACGGCAAGCTCGTCCAGCGCCCGAGCGCTGAGCGTCCAGCTGCGCACGGGCGTGTCGGCGTGGACGCTGGCGCTGCGCGCCCGACTGCCGAGCATTACCATTTCGCCGAAGCTCATGCCCGCGGATAACGTGGCCAGGCGCTGGTGCGAGCCGTCCGCCAGGGACAGGACTACGCTGACCTCGCCTTCGCGGAGGAAGAACACGCGATCGTCCTCCTCCTCGCCGCTGGAAATGATGATCGCGCCGGCGGGATAGTCCATCGATCGCAGGCGCTCCCGGAGCAGGGTGAGAGCACGTTCGCTCATGCCGGAAAAAAGCGGGAAGCCGGCAACCGTCCCCTCGGGCGGCGATGTTTCCGCTTCGGCGCTGAGGAGGCGCTCTTCGCACCACTCGAGCGCGAGGTCGTTGTCCTCGAAGCTCAAATAGCCGTTGTCGCCCTCGGGCAAAGTGCGGCGAAGCGCGGCTTCGACGACCGCGCGTCCGCGAATGCGCGAGAACACCACCGCTTTCCCTTGCGCGACGAGCAGTTGTCGAACGTCGTGCAGAAGCCATGCAGCGCTGTCGGCCAGATAGCTCACGCGGTGCATGTCCAGAATGAAGCTGTCGGACTCCGGCGTCGCCTGCATCAAGCTGCGCACGACGAACTCGGCGCCGTCGAACGCAACTTCCCCCTGCAGGCAATAGCACTTGATCCGCGAGGCGACCTGTCGCAGCCGGGCCGCGACCGGCGGCGGCCGCAGCCGACGGGATGGGACCTCGAGCGCGGTGAATACGCGGCTTAAGACCAGCGAAGGAGAGACCGATACGCCGAAGACGTGCAAGCCGAATTCACGCGACATCTGTTGGCAAACGGCGATGCCGCGGACGCTGTTGCCGTTCTCGTCGAGCCGCGGTGAGAAGATCGCGAGGCCGAAACGGCCGGGCATGACGGCGATCACGCCTCCGCTCACCCCGCTCTTGGCGGGCAGCCCGACTTCGTACAGCCAGCTCCCCGCATAGTCGTACATGCCGCACGTCGCCATGATGCTGAGCACGGACTGGACTTCGTCCGCGGGCACCGTGCGCTTCCCCGTGCGCGGATGCACGCCGCCGTTGGCAAGCGTGGCCGCCATGAAGGCGAGGTCGAGACAGGTGACCTGGATCGAGCACTGCCTGAAGTAGTTCTCGAGCACCGGCATCGGATCGCCATCGATGACGTCGAAGTTCTTGAGCATCCAGGCGATGGCGCGGTTGCGAAAACCGGTCTCGCTCTCGGATCGGTAGACGTCTTCGTCGACGGTGACGGGGCGGCCGCAGAAGTTGGACATGACTTCGACGATGCGCTCCCACTGCTGCGCCGCAGTTGCGCCGGCGACCAGCCCGGTGGTCGCAATCGCACCAGCGTTGATCATCGGATTGAGGGGCGCACCGGTTTGGGGATCGAGGCTGATCGAGTTGAACGCTTCTCCGCTGGGTTCGACACCGACCTTGCGCAGGACGGGGCCGCGTCCTCTGTCGGCCAGCGCGGCGGCGTAGATCGCGGGCTTGGAGACCGACTGGATGGTGAATGGCACCTCGCTATCGCCCACCGCATAGGCATAGCCGTCCGTGGTGACGACGCAAATGCCGAACCAGTTGGGATCGGCCTTGGCGAGCTCCGGGATATAGGTGGTGACAGCGCCGGCGTCCATCGTCCGGTATTTTTCATGGAGCGCGGCGAGGTAGCGCTGCAGCGGCAGAGTCGTCGGGCTCATGTGCGGTTGTACGAGCAAGGATGCAAAGCAGACGGAACTGCAAGAATGATGCCCGGGCTGCTCCCGCGTGACCGCTGGCGCACCCTCGGTGCGTGCCTTATGCTTCCATCATGACTGCCGAAGACACCGGCAATCGCCTGCCACAACTGATCGATATCGCGCGGCTCCTGGCGCTCGAGCTTGACGCCAACCGAATCGTCGAGCGTGTCGTGTTGACCGCCAAGCAGACCACGCACGCCGACGGCGCCTCGGTCTATCTCATCGAGAACGATGGGCGGAGCCTCGCACTTACGTTGATGCTGAACGATACGCTGGGCATCCGCCGCGGCGGGGACTTCGGAGAACCGGTGGAGATCAGGCCCCCGCCGCTCTTCGAGGCCGACGGCACGCCAAATCGCCGGTCGGTCGTCGCTCATTGCGTGCACTCGCGCCGCTCGGTGCGTCTGGACGACGCCTATACCGCCGAGGGGTTCGACTTCGCCGGAGCGCGCGCGTTTGACAAGGCGCACAGCTACCGGTCCCGCTCATTCCTCACCGTGCCGATGACCGATCACAGCGGGCATGTGATCGGCGTGTTGCAGCTGATCAATGCTCGCGCATCGGACGGGACCCCGGGCAGCTTCAGTGCCGACGATCAGACCTACGTCGAGGTGCTGGCGGCGCTGGCCGCGATCGCGTTCGAGAAGCAGCGACGGATACACCGGGTGTAGCAGCGGCTCGAACACCGCAGGCAACCCATCGATGACGCTGTCGATGAGCCGGACAGCGAGTCGGTCACGTCACGGCCTAAGGTACGCCCAGCCCTCTTGCTGCCGCTGCATGATCTCCACCACGCCTGCGCCGACGTAGCCGATGCCGCTCAGCATGTCGGCGCGCGCCAGGTTCTGCGCCTTCATCGTGTTCTCGCACGCCATGATCTTGACCCCGGCATCCTTCGCTTCGCCGACGCGGTTCGCGACCGGTGAGTCGAGCTTGAGCATGCCGATGCCAGGCCCGTAGGCCACGACCTCGATATCGACGTTGCCGGCGCCCAGGTCGGTCTGGAGATTGCGGGCGTTGTTCAGCGCCAGGTTCCACTTCGCCGCGTCGGCGTCGCTCACCTGAATGACGACCCGGTTGCGCTGCGGGACCGGTTGCGCGGTCGCGCTGGTGGCGAGCCCCCATGCCAAAAACAACGCGGCGAACGCGGCGAACCCGCGCGAGAGATTCCTGGTGTTCATGACACCCTCCCGATGCATTGTCGAGCGGCGTATCAACGCTCGATCGGAGCACGGATTATGCGCCCGTTGCGGTGCGCGTGCGACTGAACGGAAGTCCTCACCACAGAGAACACAGAGTACACAGAGAAATGATCTGCAAGCTCCCTGCTCTCTGTGCACTCTGTGGCTCAAGGACCTTCTTCCTGTTCGCGATAGCGTAGAATCCGGGCTCGCTCCGCGAGGCAACGGTCGCGAAACAGGCACCTGGGGGCCGCAAGCACCTTGAAGCAGCACGCGCACGTTCCGCTCTCTGCGATCCTGCTCATTGTCGCCGCCAGCGCGTGCTTCACGACGGTCGACGTGGCCGTCAAGCACCTGAGCCAGCGTTATCCCGTGCCGCTCATCGTCTGGGCGCGCTGGGGCATCCAGGCGCTGATCGTGCTCGCGCTGGTCGGGCCGAGGATGCGCCTCGCACTCGTACGCACGACGCGGTTGCCGATGCATCTCGTGCGCGGGGTGCTGCTGATCGCCTCGTCGCTGTGCTTCTTCTCGGCGCTGCGTTATCTGCCGCTCGCGGAAGCGACCGCGCTCAACTACACCTCTCCGATCCTGGTCACGCTGATGGCGAGCTGGCTGTTGCACGAGCGGCTGACCCGTCCGCGCTGGGCGTTCGTCATCGCTGGCTTCGTCGGCATGCTGCTGATCGTGCGTCCCGGGAGCGACATGCTGGCGCCGACCGCCTTGCTGTCGCTCGCAGCCGCGGCGCTCTACGCGAGCTTCCAGATCGTCACGCGCAAGCTCGCCGGCGAGCATCTGATGGTGCTGCTGATCTATCCCAGCATCATCGGCACGGTGCTGTTTTCGGTGGCGATGCCTTTCGTGCCGTTCGAGGGTTGGTCTCCGACCTCCGACCTTGCTGCCTTCGTGGGCATCGGCATCGTGGGATCGCTGGGGCACCTGTTGTTCATCCGCGCTTTCCAGAGCGCTTCGGCGTCGGCGATCGCCCCGTTCACCTACGCGCAGCTCGTGTGGTCGACGCTCGCAGGATGGCTTGGCTCGTTTTCGGAACCTTCCCTGACGCCTGGGCTCTGACCGGGATCATCGTCATCGCGGGCAGCGGCGTCGTGCTGACTGCGTACGAGCGCTGGCGCGCGAGCCTGCCGCAGTCCGAGCCGGCGGCCGTGGATTAGGCGGCCGCGGTAGAATTTGCCTGGCTTCGTAACCTTCCTTCGGAGAAACGAACATGAGCAGCGACAAGCCGCGCGTCGGGTTCATCGGCCTTGGGCTGATGGGCCACGGCATGGCGAAGAATCTCGTGAGCAAGGGCTTTCCCCTGACCGTGCGCGTGCACCGCAACCGCAAGCCGGCCGAGGACATCCTCGCCGCGGGCGCGCGCGAGGCGAAGACCAACGCCGAGCTCGCCCGTGCTTCGGACATCGTGATCCTGTGCGTGACCGGTTCGCCGCAGATCGAGGAGATCGTCTACGGCGAAAACGGCATCCTCGGCGCCGCGCGTGAAGGTCTCATCGTCGTCGACACCTCGACCGCCGAGCCCGCGTCGACGGCGAAGATCCGCGGTGATCTCGCGCCCAAGGGAACGCTCTACGTCGATGCTCCGCTGGCGCGGACACCGAAGGAAGCCGAGGAAGGGCGGCTCAACACGATGGTCGGTGCCGACGAGGCGACCTTCGCACGGCTCAAGCCCGTTCTCTCGGCCTACTGCGAGAACGTGATCCACGTCGGGCCGCCCGGCCACGGCCACATGCTCAAGCTCGTCAACAATTTCATCGCGATGTCGATCGCGACCGCGACGGCAGAGGCGTGCGCCACGTGCGCGAAGTCCGGCGTGTCGATCGCCAAGCTGCACGAGATCATCTCCGCCGGCGCGGTCAACTCCGGCATCTTCCAGCTCATCGCGGGAAAGATGCTCGAGGGCGATCTCACCGGCCTCAAGTTCACGCTGGTCAACGCGATGAAGGACCTGCGCTACTACACGCACTTCGCCGAATCGCTGCCCACACCCGCCCTCGTCGGGTCGGCCGTGCACCAGACCCTGGTCAACGCCAACCTGCTCGGATTCGGCGACAAGTTCATCGCTTCGCTGATCGAGGCGCAGGAAAAGCTCGCGGGTGTGAAGATACTGCCCCGTTAGACCGCCGGAGCGATCGCGCTGCTCTACAATGCTCCTTTGCACGCACTAGGGTAGAGCATGGGCAGCGCGCAGCCACCGCTCTGGGATAACCCGCTCGGCACCGACGGGTTCGAGTTCATCGAATACGCCGCGCCCGACCCGGCTGCGCTCGGGGCGCTGTTCGAGCAGCTCGGGTTCACGGCGATCGCCAGGCACCGCTCGAAGAACGTCCTGCTCTATCGTCAGGGCGAGATCAACTTCGTGGTCAACGCCGAGCCGGGCAGCTTCGCGCAAGCGTTCGCGCGGGTGCACGGCCCGTCGATCTGTGCGATCGCGTTTCGCGTCAGGGATGCAGCGCTTGCCTACAAGAGCGCGACCGAGCAGGGTGCGTGGGCCGTCGAAGCGCACCCGGGACCGATGGAGCTCAACATTCCGGCGATCAAGGGCATCGGCGACTCGCTCATCTATCTCGTCGACCGCTATCCGGGAAACGGCACCGGCGTGTCGATCTACGACATCGACTTCGTGCCGCTGCCGGGCGTCGCGCAGCAGCCGAAGGGCGCGGGGCTCACCT
>VBCL01000103.1:11408-16378 GCA_005888865.1 Betaproteobacteria bacterium
TCTACGAGCGGCTGTTCAACTTTCGCGAGGTGCGCTACTTCGATATCGAAGGCAAGCTGACCGGCCTCAAGAGCAAGGCGATGACAAGCCCTTGCGGCAAGATCCGCATCCCGATCAACGAGAGCGCGGACGACAAGTCGCAGATCCAGGAGTACCTCGTCGCCTACCACGGCGAAGGCATCCAGCACGTGGCGCTGGGCACCGGCGACATCCATGTCACGGTGGAAGATATGCGCGGCCGCGGGGTCGCGTTCCAGGACACGCCGGATACCTATTACGATCTGCTCGCGACCCGGCTGCCGAATCACAAGGAAGACACGGCGCGGCTCAGGAAGAACCGCGTCCTGCTCGACGGTGCGCCCGCCAAGAACGAGATGCTGCTGCAGATTTTTACCACCACGGTCATCGGCCCGATCTTCTTCGAGATCATCCAGCGCAAGGGTAACGAAGGCTTCGGCGAAGGCAATTTCCGCGCGCTGTTCGAATCGATCGAGCTCGATCAGATCCGGCGCGGGGTCCTCAAGGATTAGGAAGCTCCGAGCGGGCGGCTCTCCGTGCTCTCATCTCTGGGCTTCTCGCTCCTGCGCCGTCTTTCCGACGGCGAGCTGCACTCCGGTGAGGCGCTGGCCGCGGCGAGCGGTATCTCGCGCGCCCGCGTCTCGCAGGTGCTCAAGGAAGCGGGCGCAGCCGGCCTGAAGCTCGAGCGCCAGCCCGGCCGCGGCTATCGGCTGCAGGACGCGTTGCCGTTTCTCGCCCGCGACGCGATCGTCCGCGCGCTGGAGCCGCAGAAGGGCGCATTGACGATCGAGATCGCCGACGTGCTCGACTCGACCAGCAGCGAGCTCACGCGCCGCGCGGCAAATGGCAACATTCATCGCGTTCTTCTCGCGGCCGAATGCCAGACGGCAGGACGCGGCCGGCGTGGCCGAGGCTGGACCTCCGTCATCGGCGGCAGCCTCACTTTCTCGCTCGGCTGGCGCTTCGAACAGGGCGCCGGATATCTCTCGGCGCTGCCGCTGGCGGTCGGGCTTGCGCTCGCCGAGGCGCTCGAGGTGGAAGGCTTCGCGGGCATCGAGCTCAAGTGGCCGAACGATCTGCTGCACGATGGTCGCAAGCTCGGCGGGATCCTGGTCGAGCTCTCCGGCGATGCGCTCGGGCCCTCGATCGCGGTGATCGGGATCGGACTCAACGTCCGCCTGCCGCTGCTCGCGCGCCGAGAGATCGAGCAGGCAGTCGCCGATCTTGCAAGCATGACGCCCGGACGCACGATCGATCGCAATGCCTTGCTCGCCCGCATCGCGATGGGGCTCGTCGCGATGCTCGAGGCCTACACGGCGGCGGGCTTCGCGCCGCTGCGCGCCGCGTGGCAACGCCGGCACGCGCTTCAGAAAAAAACGGTGCAGGTTATGCTGCCCGATGGCGGACGGGTGCGCGGAGAGGTTCACGGCGTGGACGCCGACGGCGCGCTGGTGCTCGACAGCGGCGGGCGGCGGCTGCGTTTCGTGAGCGGCGAAGTGTCGCTGCGGCGGCGGCCATGATCCTGCTGCTCGACTGCGGCAACAGCCGGCTCAAGTGGGCGCTTGCGGGGCCGCACGGCTGGATGTCGCAGGGCAACGTATCCAACCAGGAAATCGGCACGCTGGCGCTGCGCGATTGGCAGAGTCTGCCCCGGCCCTCACGCGTGGTCGGTGTCAACGTCGCCGGGGAAGCCACCCGCGTGCGCGTCGAGGCGCAGCTTGTGCGGTGGCGCACGCCGCCCGAATGGCTGATCGCGCAGGAAGAGGGCTGCGGGGTGTACAACCGCTACGCGCGACCGTCGCAGCTCGGTGCGGATCGCTGGGCTTCGCTGGTCGCGGCGCGGCAGCGGGTGGCCAACGAGTTGTTTCCGGCGTCGTGCGTCGTCGTCAACGCGGGCACGGCAGTGACCGTCGACGCGCTCGACGAGACGGGCGTGTTCCGCGGTGGAATCATTCTGCCGGGTCCCAGCATGATGCTGCAGGCGCTGGCAGCGAATACCGCCGCGCTCAAGGTGCCGCCGGGCCACGTTCACGATTTCCCTATCAACACCGCCGATGCACTTGCGTCCGGTGTGATGCAAGCGGTGTGCGGCGCGATCGAGCAGACACGCCGGCGTCTGGCCGGCGATGGCCCCGTGCCCAAGGGCTTTCTTGCCGGCGGCGCCGCTTCCGACATCGCGCCGTACCTTACCGCGCCGGTGGAGGTCGTGGATAATCTGGTGCTCGAGGGCGTGCTCGCCCTGGCTGAGGGCTCGACCCGAGGATGAGAACGCTCGTCTTGCTGCTGCTGCTCGCCAACCTGACGCTGTTTGCGTACATCAAGCTCGACAGCCTCAGCACGGGTGAGGGCGTGCGCCTGTCGCAGCAGGTACAACCGGACAAGATCACGCTGCTCACGCCGCAGCAGGTCGCCGCGCTCGGCCCGGCGAAGATGTCCGCGCTTGCCGACGTCTGCGTCGAGTGGGGGCCGTTGACCGAGGGCGACAAAACGCGCGCGCTCGGCACGCTCGAGCCGCTCGACCTCGCGCGGCTGATCAGTCAGAAGAAGATCGAGGTCATCGCCAACTACTGGGTCTTCATTGCGCCGGCCGCAGGCAAGGCCGCTGCCGACCGCCGGCTGGAAGAGCTCAAGGCACAGGGCGTGCGCGATGTCGCGGTGATCGACAGCGGACCGCAGCGCTTCGCGATCTCGCTGGGCGTGTACCGTACCGAAGAGGCCGCGCAGGCACGGCTCGCTTCGCTGCAGGCGCAGGGCGTCAAGACGGCGAAGGTGGGCGCGCGAGCGCAGTCGGTCATGCAGACCGTGCTCGTCGTGCGCGATCCGCCCGCGCCGGCAGTGGCGCGGATGAGGGAGCTGCAGGGCGGCTTCCCGGGCAGCGAGATCAAGATCGGCACATGCGACAAGACGACCTGAGCACCGCGGAGCACCCGGTGAGCGCGGAGACGATCCGCACCGCCGACTCACCGCGCGACGTCGAGCTGGCGCGCACGCTCTTCGTCGAATATGCACAGTGGCTCAAGGTCGACCTGTGCTTTCAGGGCTTCGAGCGCGAGCTCGCCAGCCTGCCGGGTGCGTACGCGCCGCCACGCGGGCGTCTGCTTCTCGCCGGCGGTCCCGATGCGACGTTCGGATGCGTTGCATTGAGGCCGCTCGATCCCGGCCACACCGTAGCTGCGCCCGGCGCCGACGTCGCAGCGGGCGAGGTCAAGCGCCTTTACGTCCAGTCCCTGCGACGCGGGGAAGGCTGGGGACAGCGTCTCGCGCACGCGATCGTGGACGAGGCGCGCGTCATCGGTTATCGCGAGCTCAAGCTCGATACCCTCGAATGGATGAGCGCGGCGCGCGCGCTCTACGCGAGGCTGGGCTTCCGGGAATGCGCGCCGTATTATGACAACCCGCTCCCCGGCGTGGTCTACATGTCGCTTGCGTTGTAAGGTTCCCTAGAAGGTCATTCCATGTATCTTTCCCGAGCCGAAACCGAAACGATCGACGCCGCGATCGCGCGCGTCGAAGGACGCACCGGCGTGCAGGTCGTCACCGCCATCGTGAGCAAGGCGGACGCCTACGCCGAGCTGCCGTGGATGGCGTTCGCGCTCGGCGTATCGCTCGCAGCACTCGTCTCGGTCCTCGTCGACCGCGTGCGACCCGACTGGATCACGGCGCACGTGGCGCTCCTCAGTACCGTGACCGTCCTCGCCGCCGGGGCCACGAGCGCGCTCGCCGCGGTGTTCGTGCCGGCGTACGCGCGGCTCTTCCTGCGTCCGGCGCTGCGCGACCTGGAGGTTCGCCACTACGCGCAATCGCTGTTTCTTCGACGCGAGCTCTTCAAGACGCAGGCCCGCAACGGGATCCTGATCCTGGTCTGCATGTTCGAGCGCAAGGTCGAAATCCTTCCCGACGTCGGCTTGTACGGGAAAGTGGCCAGTGAGGACTGGGAGCGCGTCGTCGCAGCGATGGCCCCGCTGTTGCGCCACGGGCGGTTCGCCGACGCGTTGCATGCGGGACTCGCGATGCTCGGGAAGGTGCTCGCCGCCAAGGGCTTCGCCGGACGCCTCGGGCGCGAGAACGAACTGCCGGACGGGTCGATCGAAGAGCAGGGCCCGTCGTGATCCGGCGTTCGCGCTACGCGATCGCCACACTTTCCCTTTTCGCGTTCGCCGGTCTCGGCCCGGCGCAGGCCGCGGACGTCCCCTTTCTCACCGGCCGCGTCGTCGACAACGCGGAGATCCTGAAGCCCGCGACGCGTGAAAAGATCACCGCCGAGCTCAAGGCGCACGAGCAGGCGTCCGGCGATCAGATCGCTGTGCTCACCGTGCCGACGATCGGCGACGATTCGATCGAAGAGTACGCGGTGAAGGTGTTCGAGAACTGGAAGCTCGGCCAGAAGGGCAAGGACAACGGCGTGCTCGTGGTCGTCGCGCCGAAGGACCGCAAGATGCGCATCGAAGTCGGCTACGGCCTCGAGGGGACGCTGACCGATGCCATGGCGAGCCGCATCATCCGCAACGTCATGACCCCCTCGTTCAAGGCCGGTGACTTCGACAGGGGCATCGCCGCGGGCGTCGAGGCCATCGTGGCCCAGCTCGAAGGCAAACCCGGCGTCGCGGCCGAAGAAGCGTCGCCCGCGAGCGGCAGCTCGGGGCTGCATATCAACGCACCCGACCTGCCCTGGCCCGAGCGCATCCTGCTCGGCGCGTTCATCTTCGGCATCATCGGCCTATTCACCTTCGTCGGCGTCATGACGCCCGGCGTCGGCTGGTTCCTCTATGTGTTCCTGATTCCGTTCTGGGCGATGTTTCCGATCATCATCGTGGGCACGCGCGGCGCGCTCACGCTGCTCGGTATCTACGTGGTCGGGTATCCGCTCGCCAAGCTGATGTTGAGCCACACCGCGTGGTACGAAAAGGCGGCGGCGAGTCTCAAGAGCAAGGGTAGCGCGAGCGTCGGTGGAT
>VBCL01000103.1:16428-22641 GCA_005888865.1 Betaproteobacteria bacterium
CGGAGGCAGCTCCGGGAGCTGGTAGCAGCGCGAGGACGACGGGATTTGTGATGGCCGCGAAAGGCAAGACGACCTACGACGACGTGCCCTACACGAGCCTTCCGTTCGCGCAGACGCACCCGGATCGCCTCGCGGCGCTGGCGAGGCTGTTCGGCGTGGAGGCTCCGTCGCTGGAGCGATGCCGGGTTCTCGAGCTGGGTTGCGCGTCCGGCGGCAACCTGATTCCGATGGCGCTGACCCTGCCTGGCGCGGAGTTTGTCGGCATCGACTTGTCGTCGGTGCAGATCAACGATGGCCTGGCTGTGGTGGCTGCGCTCGGGCTCGGCAACGTACGCCTGTCGGCAACCAGCATCACGGAGATCGATTCGGCATCGGGTCCGTTCGACTACATCATCGCCCACGGTGTGTATTCGTGGGTGCCGGACGAGGTGCAAACCCGCATGCTCGACATCTGTTCCCGGCAGCTCGCGCCGGACGGCATCGCGTTCATCAGCTTCAACACATTGCCGGGCTGGCGTACCCGGGGAGTCGTCCGCGACCTGATGCGCTACCACGCGATGCAGTTCGCCGAGCCGCGCGCGAGGATCGAGCAGGCGCGCGGCATGGCCGATTTTCTCGCGAGCAGCGTGGCGGCGGCCAACACCGGCTACGAAACGCTGGTCCGGGCGGAGATCGAGACTCTGCGCGGTCAGGCCGACGACTACGTGCTGCACGAATATCTCGAGGACACCAACGAGCCTCTGTACTTCCACCAATTCGTCGAGCGAGCAGGCAACCATGGACTGCAGTATCTCGCCGACGCCGATTTCGGCACGATGCTCGCATCGAACTTTGCGCCGGAGGTCGCGCAGGCGCTGGTCCGCATCGCGCCGGACGTCATCCGGCAGGAACAGGTCATGGACTTCCTGCGCAACCGCACTTTCCGCCAGGCGCTGCTTGTCCATGAAAGTGTCCGGGTGAACCGCAAGATCACGCCCGACCGATTGCGCGGCCTCGGAATCAGCGGATCGTTTCAAGTGGAAGCCGCGGCGTTCGACATACGATCCAGCGATGTCGTAGCCTTTCGCGGCGTACGGGGCAACCGCCTTCGAACCGGCAACCGCATAACCAAGGCCGCCGTGATGATTCTGAACGAATTCTGGCCGCGGTCGGTGCCCTTCGAAGATGTCGTCCGCCGGGCGCGGACGATGCTGCGCGATTGGGCCGCGCCCTCCATCGGCACGGACACCGAGGCGGAGGCGACGCTTGCTGCGGATATGCTTCGATGCTTCGGCGCCGGAATGGTCCAGCTTCACGCAACGCCGTCATCGTTTTCCACCGCGCCCCGCGACAGGCCCGTGGCGAGTCCGCTCGCCCGACTCCAGGCGCGGAACGATATGCGCGTCACCAACTTGAGACACGAGCCTGTGCAGATCGACGCCGATCTCGCGCGCCTCATCCAGTTGCTCGACGGCACCCGCAGTCGCGAAGACATCGAGCGCGTCGCCCTCGAGTGGGCGACCGCGAACGCGGCAGCGAGTGGTGCCCCGACTCCGGGAGAGATGGAACGCGTGGTCAAGGATCGCGTCGCGGAGGCGCTGCGGCAATTCGCGAAGTTGGCGTTGCTGGTCTGATCTACGCTTTGGCAGCGGCCTCCTTGTACGCGTGAGGTGAGTGCGACGTTGTGTGTCGGCCGCGACCGTGACTCGCCTCGCGCGCTCCCCGCGCTACAAGTGGGGCGACCGGCGAGACGGAGCGAGGCTCCGCGAGCGAAGCGAGTGGAGGCGACCGAGCCGATCGCGCGGGCCGACAACACTACTCTGCTATTCACGCGGCCGTGGTGGAGGCCCCTCGCTGCGGGCTCGCGCGCTCACCGCAAAATGCCTTCCGTCGTTGCGCTCATACGCCGCGGGCTCGATGCCGAGATCGCAATAACCGGCATCCTTGAGCAGCGTGAGCACTTCGTCTTCGCTGTACCAGGTGAGCGCGAGCGCCTCGTCCTCGCGTGCGGTGATCGTGTGCCGGTCGCGGCGCTCGTAGCGGCTCCTCACGTCGATGCGTCGAAGCGTGACGTCGATAAATGTCTCCGAACGCAGCCCGATGCGGCAATCCGCGCCCGCTGCAACCGTACGCACTTCGACCACCGGTGCGCCTGGCGGGTGCTCCGCGCCGTCGGGAACGAACAGATCGAGCAGCAGCACGCCGGGATCGATCAGATGCGCGCGGATCCGCAGCAGCGCGTCGAGCGCCGCGGTCGGATCGGCCAGGAGCTGGAACGCTCCCCGCGCGACAAACGCCGCGGAGTAACGAAACGGCAGATTGAGCGCGGTCACGTTCTGGCGGAAAAGCTCGGTCGCGGCGCCGCTCGCCTCGAGTCGCGCGCGGCAGCTTGCAAGCATCGCCTCGGAGATATCGATGCCGTGGACGCGAAAACCCGCTTGGAGCAGAGGGATCAGCAATCGTCCGGAGCCGGCCATGACGTCGAGCACCGGTCCGGCCGTGCGCGGCAGCCGGGCCGCGTACCACGCGACCTCGCGATCACTCGCCCGAGGCTCTTCCGCGTCGTGGAAGAGCGTCCCGAGGGTTCCGTGGGCCGATACGGCCTGTCGTTCCCTCGCCATCAGTGACGCGTCATCAACTCGCTCACCGCGGTCGCGATGACGTCGATCCAGCGCCGCGCCGCAGCGACCTCGCCCGTCCAGCGCAGAAACCCGTGGATCATTCCCGTGCAGTCGACGAGACGCACGGGAACGTGTGCGGCGTCCAGACGCTGCGCGTAGTCCAGGGCCTCGTCGCGCAGCACGTCCGCGGTCGCGACCGCGATGACTGCGGGTGGCAGATCCGCGAGATCATTCGCCGACAAAGGCGATAACTCGGGCTGAAGGGCGTCCGCGCCGGCGCGGTAGGTCTCCCAGTACCACGCCATCTGGTCGGCGGTCAGGTTGTAACCGCTGGAGAATTCTCGATACGACGTACGCGAGCACGTCGCGTCGACGGCGGGATAGAGAAGCAGTTGCACGTCCGGTTGCGACCCGCGTTCGCGCTTGAGCCTCAAGGTCAGCGCCGCAACAAGGTTAGCGCCCGAGCTGTCGCCGGCGACCGTGAAGCGCGCGCCGTCAGCGCCGAGTGCGTGCGCGTTGGCGGATGCCCATCGCCACGCGGCCTCGACGTCGTCGAGCGCCGCGGGATACACGTGCTCGGGCGCGAGCCGGTAATCGACCGCGACGATGACCGAGCCGAGTCGGTTGGCAAGGATACGGCAGAGCTTGTCGTGCGAGTCGAGTGATCCGGTGACCCAGCCGCCGCCGTGCGCGTAAAGCATCAGCGGCGGCGGCGCGGGCGACGTCGGCCGATAGATGCGCACCGGCACCGGGCCCGCGCGGCCGGGAGCCGTCGTGTCGCGGATCGAGGCGAGATCTTCCGCCGGACCCCCGAGAACCTTCGGTGCCGCCTCGGCCGCCGCGCGTAATCGCTCAACGTCCGGAGGACCGGGAGGCGCCGGCAGGTTGAACAGCGTGTCGAGCAGGCGTCGGATATCGGGGTCGAGCATCGGCGCGATTCATGCTTTCCGCATCCGATGGTACCGGATTGGCGCAATCAGAGCTGCGTTGAGAGTTGATCACTGACCCGACAACCAGGTTGACAAGGCGCGCGCCAACCCTTACTTTGGCTACAGGCGCCGATTTGATCCGGGTGAGGTAGCTTGATTGGTACGCCCATCCGACAGCTTGCGGGCGCTTTACAAATACTGCTAAAGCGGCTTTCGACCGAAACCCGCTCGGCGGCAAGCTGAACGGGTTTTTTATTTGACGGACACCGACCATGACCGCGACCAGCGACAAGACGGGATTGCTGACGAAGCTCCTCCGCGAGCGCATCCTCGTGCTCGACGGGGCGATGGGCACCATGATCCAGAGCCGCAAGCTCACTGAGGCCGACTACCGCGGCCCGGCCGCGTGCGGGCTGCACGGGCACGCCGGGGATATCAAGGGCGACAACGACCTGCTCGCGCTCACCCAGCCCGACGTGATCCGCGCGATCCACGACGAGTTTCTCGCCGCCGGTGCCGACATCATCGAGACCAACACCTTCAACGCCACGCGCATCGCGCAGGCCGACTACAAGCTCGGAAACCGCGTCTACGAGATCAACCTCGCCGCCGCGAGGATCGCGCGCGAGCGGGCCGACGCGTGGACCGCGAAGACGCCCGACAAGCCGCGCTTCGTCGCGGGTGCTCTGGGGCCCACCAACCGCACCGCGACGATCTCGCCGGACGTCAACGATCCGGCATTCCGTAATGTGAGCTACGACGAGCTCGTCGTTGCCTACGGGGAGGCGACGGCCGCGCTGGTCGAGGGCGGGGTCGATCTGCTGCTGGTCGAGACGGTCTTCGATACGCTCAACGCCAAGGCCGCGCTGTTCGCGATCGACGCATACTTCGAAGAGCACGGCACGCGCGTTCCGCTCATCGTGTCGGGGACGATCACCGACGCGTCCGGACGCACGCTCTCGGGACAAACCACCGAGGCGTTCTGGAACTCGGTCCGCCACGCGCGACCGCTTGCCGTCGGCCTCAATTGCGCGCTCGGGGCGGCGCTGATGCGGCCCTACATCGAGGAGATAGCCCGGGTGGCCGACACGTTCGTTTCCTGCTATCCCAACGCGGGCTTGCCCAATCCGATGAGCGAGACCGGCTACGACGAGGCGCCGGAAACCACCGCGCGGCTGATCCGCGACTTCGCGCAGAACGGCTTCGTCAACATCGTCGGAGGCTGCTGCGGGACGACGCCGGAGCACATTCGCGCGATCGCGGAAGCGGTGAGGAATATTCCCCCGCGGCAAGTTCTCATGCGCACATGATCGACATGAGGCGATCGCGGGCGACGCGTCTGGCGGGCTTGGAACCGCTCAACATCGACGACGATTCGCTGTTCGTCAATATCGGCGAGCGGACCAACGTCACCGGCTCGCGCGCGTTCGCCAAGCTGATCCTCGCCGGCGATTTCGCCGGCGCGGTGGAAATCGCGCGGCAGCAGGTGGCAAATGGCGCGCAGATCATCGACGTCAACATGGACGAGGCGATGCTCGATTCGAAGGCGGCGATGGTCAAGTTTCTGCACCTGATCGCCGCCGAGCCCGAGATCGCGCGGGTGCCGGTGATGATCGACTCGTCGAAGTGGGACATCATCGAAGCGGGACTCAAGTGTGTCCAGGGCAAGCCGGTCGTCAACTCGATCTCGATGAAGGAGGGCGAGGCGGAGTTCCTGCGCCAGGCGCGACTGGTCAGACGCTACGGCGCAGCGGCGGTCGTGATGTCCTTCGACGAGAAGGGACAGGCCGACACCTACGAGCGCAGGATCGCGATCGCCCGCCGCGCCTACGATCTCCTGGTCGACAAGGTGGGATTTCCGCCCGAGGACATCATCATCGATCCGAACGTGTTCGCGATCGCCACCGGCATCGAGGAGCACGCCAACTACGCGGTCGACTTCATTCGCGCGGCCGCATGGATCAAGCAGCACCTGCCGCACGCCCGGATTTCCGGCGGCATCTCCAACGTGAGCTTCAGCTTCCGCGGCAACGATCCGGTGCGCGAAGCGATCCACACCGTCTTCCTGTACCACGCCATTCGCGCCGGCCTGACGATGGGCATCGTCAACGCCGGTCAGCTCGGCGTCTACGACGATCTCGACCCGGAATTGCGCGAGCGGGTCGAGGACGCGGTGCAGAACCGCCGTACCGACGCGACCGAGCGCCTGGTGGCTTTCGCCGAGACGTACAAGGCAATCGGCAAGAAGCCGGAGGAGGAGCTCGCGTGGCGCAACGGCAGCGTCGAGGAGCGCCTGACGCACGCCCTGGTCAAGGGCATCACTGCCCACATCATCGACGACACCGAGGAGGCGCGCCGCAAGTACGAGCGTCCGATCCAGGTCATCGAAGGCCCGCTGATGGCAGGCATGAACGTCGTGGGCGATCTGTTCGGCGCGGGCAAGATGTTCCTGCCGCAAGTCGTGAAAAGCGCGCGGGTGATGAAGCAGGCGGTCGCGCACCTCGTCCCGTTCATCGAGGCCGAGAAGGCGAAGTCGGGCGACGCGGGCAAGCCGAAAGGCACGATCGTGATGGCGACGGTGAAGGGCGACGTGCACGACATCGGCAAGAACATCGTCGGCGTCGTGCTCCAGTGCAACAACTTCGACGTGATCGATCTCGGCGTGATGGTCCCCGCGCAAAAGA
>VBCL01000103.1:22699-24365 GCA_005888865.1 Betaproteobacteria bacterium
CCCTCGCTCGAGGAAATGGCGCACGTGGCGCACGAGATGCAGCGCCTGGACATGCAGCAGCCGTTGCTGATCGGCGGCGCCACGACCTCGCGCGTGCATACGGCGGTGAAGATCGCGCCCAACTACCCCGGCGTGACCGTGTACGTTCCCGATGCGTCGCGCGCCGTGGGCGTGGCGAGCAACCTCATGTCCGACGAGCTGCGCAACGCGTACGTGGCCGAGGTCGCGGCGGACTACGAGAAGATCCGGGCGCAGCATGCCGCCAAGAAGGGGCCCATGCTGCTTTCCCTGGCCGCCGCGCGGGCGAATGCGTTCCGGACCGATTGGCGGAGCTACGTTCCTCCGCGGCCGGCGTTCCTGGGCCGGAGGGAAATCAGGAACGCGGATTTAAGCGAGCTCGCGCGTGCTATCGACTGGGCGCCGTTCTTCCAGACCTGGGAGCTCTCGGGACCGTTTCCCGCGATCCTCGACGATCCGGTCGTGGGCGAGGTCGCGCGCAACGTCTACGCCGAGGGCCAGGCGATGCTCAAGCGCATCGTCGAGGGACGTTGGGTCACCGCCAGCGGCGTCATCGCCATCCTGCCGGCCAATTCGGTCGGCGACGACATCGAGCTCTACGCCGACCCGTCGCGCACCACGGTCGCACTGACGTGGCGCAACCTCCGGCAGCAGAACGTTCGGCCGCCGGGCAAGCCCAACTATTGTCTGGCCGACTTCGTCGCGCCGAAGGATTCGGGGATCGAGGATTACGCCGGTGCGTTCGCCGTCACCGCGGGACTGGGCATCGAGAGGAAACTCGCTGAGTTCGAGGCGATGAAGGACGACTACAGCGCGATCATGCTGAAGGCACTGGCCGATCGCCTGGCAGAGGCCTTCGCCGAGTGGCTGCACATGCGCGTACGGCGCGAGTACTGGGCCTATGCGCAGGACGAGGCGCTGGACAGCGCGGCCATGATCCGCGAGGAATACCGCGGCATCCGGCCCGCACCGGGCTATCCGGCGTGCCCCGACCACACGGTCAAGGCGGCGCTCTTCGGGCTCCTGCAAGCAGGCCGGATCGGCATGCAGGTCACCGAGAGCTACGCCATGCTGCCCGCGGCGTCGGTGTCGGGATTCTATCTCGCGCATCCCGAGGCGACGTATTTCGCGGTGGGCAAGATCGGCGAGGATCAGCTCTCCGATTTCGCGCGGCGCGCCGGTGAAACCGACGCCGCCCTGCGGCGCTCGCTGGCGCCGAGCCTCGCGTAGCGATGATCGCGACCGCGGCCGATCGCAGCACCATCGCCTCCAGATGGAGCGACGATCGGATCGTGGCCGTCGTTCTCTGCGCCGCCTGGTGCGACACCTGCACCGAGTTTCGAGCGGCGGCGGAACGCATCGCCGCGGCGCGCCCGGAAGCGCTTTGCGTCTGGCTCGACATCGAGGACGATGCTGCGATTTGCGGCGACATCGACGTCGAGAACTTCCCGACGCTCGCGATCTATCGCGGCGCGACGCTGTTGCATTACGGCATCTCGTTGCCTCAGGAAGGTCCGGTCGCGCGATTGCTCGACGAGATGGCTGCCCGCCGCGACGCGGTGCGCGATGCACCCGAGCCGGTGCGCGCGCTGCCGAACGCGCTGCGTGAGCGCGGCGCGGGCTGAGGGCGCAGCAGTTTCGCGGGTTC
>VBCL01000478.1 GCA_005888865.1 Betaproteobacteria bacterium
TTTTCGTTACACGAGAAGCACTGATACTAACCTTCGGAAAACCTTCGCCAGAATTCGACGTGAGCAGCGCCAGCAAGCGCGAGCGCAAGTTCAGAGCGACGATCCACGGAAGGTGTTCCCGATAAGACAGCGCAAACCCGCTGTCGCATCGTGAACAGTGAAAGTCAGCAGGACACCGCACCGTGGGCAACAACGATCCTAAGCCCCTAGCCTTTCGTCAATTTACTGCCGCCGAATTCGCGCGCTTAAGCTCGTCCATGCAGTTGACGATCCTCACGATTCGCCGGGCGCAATTGAGTAGTCGCAAGGCCGTTGCTTCGACTGTTCAGCCGAAGCGCGGCTTCTAGACATTTCCGTTTACCGCTTGGAGCCGCGATACCGACGACACAAAGGTTCTCGCTCGTAGAGCGCTTTGGAAGCCGTTGCGACCTAAGCGCTACAGAACGCCCTGGAGACGACCCGACGCCATCTGTCCTGCTCAAGCAGGATGCCATGACGAAGTGGCCGTTCGAACGCAAGCCGATGGCTAAGGTCTCTCTTGGGCGACCAGGCAATGCCGTAAGGTCGTTAATCTCGCGCTATCGGGCTTGCGCCTGCGCCGCCATCCGCGCCGGCGCGTTGAGCGCCCCGTAGGCGTCGTAGCCGCCGACGCGCTGCACGATCTCGAAGAAGAAGCGCTCGGCGAAGCTCTCGGTGTAGATATGGAAGTATTCGCCGCCGGCGGAGCGGTCGTACAGGATGCCGAGCTCCTGCAAGCGTGCGACGAGTGACTGAGAAAGCTCGAAGCGCGTCGGAAGATCGTCGTAATAGTTGGGCGAGATCGGCACAAAGCGCACGCCCTTGGCGCGCAGTTTCGCGACCGCGGCGAAGATGTCGTCGCAGCTGAAAGCAATGTGGTGCACGCTGGCGCCGCGCAACGTCGATATCGTGCGCGCCGTCTGTGTGCTGCGGCTGGGGGACACGTTGAGCACGACTCGGAACCTGCGATTGTCAGTCGCCATGCCGCAGCTCCGGATGAGACCGAAGGGATCGGACAGCTCGAGACTCTCGCCGGGCTGCATGTCGAGCACCGCGCGGTAGAAAAGAACCCAGCTATCGAGCTGATCGATGGGAAGCCCAATGGCGACGTGGTCGATAGTGCACAGTCCTGCAGCCTGCGCCGGTCCTGAGTCTTAGACTCTTCTCGCCGGGTGCACGCGACACGAAATACATCAGGCTGCCGTCGGGGGCGCGGATCGCGGGGATCCGGAGCTCGTGCGGCCCGATCCTGCCGTCGAAGCGGGGACAGAGCAGAGCGGTGGCGCGGTTGAGGGCGCGGACGCCGTCGTCGGTGTCGAGAGAGAGCGCACAGATCGACGGCCCGTGATCGGCGAAATGGGCGCTGGCAAACGAGTTGGGCTCCGCGTTGAGCACCAGGTGGATGTCACCCTGGTCGTAGAGCGTGACGTTCTTCGAGCGGTGCCGGCCGGCGCGGCGGAAGCCCAGTGTTTCGAGAACGCCCGCGAGCGCGGTCGCGGCAGCGTCGTCGACCGCGAATTCGACGAAGGCTATCCCGTCGATGGTCGGCGCGGTGGGTGGATCGAACAGCTCGACCCGCTGCAGAAGTCGCGCGCGCTCCGCGGCCTTCGCTTCGCCGGGCGCGGCGTGCTCGAAGCGCGCCCGCGTTTGCGATTCGAGGAACAGCAGCGACTGCATCGCGTCGATTGCAGTACGCCGGTTCGGCGCTTCGCGAAACACGTCGTTGAAGATCTCCAGCGACAGCGGACCGCTGTACCCGGCAAGCAACACCTGTTCGAGGAAGCGCGTCAAATCGAGCTGGCCTTGTCCGGGAAAGCAGCGGTAGTGCCGGCTCCATTGCAGAACATCCATGGCGAGCCGCGGCGCGTCGGCGAGCTGGAGGAAGAAGATTCGCTCGCCGGGAATATCCGCGATTCCCGCGGGATCGTCTCCAAGCGAGAGAATGTGGAAGCTGTCGAGGACGAGTCCGAGATGCGGGTGATCGACCGCTTGGACGATTGCCCAGGCATCCGCGTAATGGCGAATGTACTTGCCCCAGGCCAGCGCTTCGTACCCGATGCGCAGATTGCGCGCGGCGGCCCGCTCGGCGAGCTCGGAAAGCTGCGCGACGGCGCGACCGCGATCGCCGTCCACCGCGGTCGCCACGTTGGAACAAAGGAGGAGCATCGGCGCGCCGAGCTTCTCCATCAGGTCGAACTTGCGCTCGATCCGATCGAGGTTGCGCTGGAGCACGGCGTCGGGGACGCCTTCGAAGTCGCGGAAGGGTTGATAGAGCTCGATACCGAGGCCGAGGTCGGCGGTCATGCTCGCGAGATCGCGCGGTGTGCCCTTGAACGAGATCAGATCGTTCTCGAAGATTTCGACCGCGTCGAAGCGCGCCGCGGCAATCGCCTCGAGCTTGTCGGGGAGCGTTCCGCTCAGACAGACGGTGGCGATGGATTTGCGCATTGCGTCGACGTTGACATTGACCGGTGCTGACTTTAGCATATGATCGACTATCGCACAAAGGTGCGATTATCGAACGAAACGGATTATCGTGACCAGTCAACCAAGGCGAGCACCGGGAGGCGGCAAGTTGCAGATCGCCGTCGCCGGGGCCGGCCTGATCGGACGCACGCACATCGGCCTGATCCAGGCGAGCGACGAGTGCGCGCTGTCGGCCATCGTCGATCCCGCGCCTGGCGCGGTGGACATTGCACGCGCGACCGGAGCGCGGCTGTACCCGACCCTCGCGGCGCTCTTCGCGACGCAGCGTCCTGACGGCGTCATCGTCGCCACGCCGAATCAGCTGCACGTGCAGAACGGGCTCGAGTGCATCGAGGCGAGCGTTGCGGCGCTCATCGAAAAACCTATCGCCGATTCGGTGACGGAGGGCGAGCGCCTGTGCGACGCCGCGGAACGTGCCGGCGCGAAGCTTCTGGTCGGTCATCATCGCCTGCACAGCCCGCTGCTCGCCACGGCGTGCGCGATCGTCGAGCAGGGGACGCTGGGCCGGCTGGTGTCGGTAACCGGCAGCGCCATGTTCTACAAGCCGGACAGCTACTTCGACGACGCGCCATGGCGGCGTCAACCGGGTGGCGGCCCGATCCTGATCAACCTGATCCACGAGATTGGCAACTTGCGCGCACTCTGCGGCGAGATCGTCGCGGTGCAGGCAATGGCGTCGAGCACGACGCGCGGCTTCCCGGTCGAAGATACGGTCGCGATCAACCTGCGCTTCGCCAATGGCGCGCTGGGCACTTTCATGCTCTCCGATACCGCCGCCTCGGCGAGGAGCTGGGAGCAGACCTCGCAGGAGAACCAGAGCTACGCGACCTACCCCGACGAAGACTGCTACGTGATCGTCGGCACCGACGGCTCGCTCGCGGTCCCTACGATGCGGCTCAAAACCTATGCGCGCAAGGAAGACCGGTCGTGGTGGAAACCTTTCCAGACGGGCGTCGCCCCGATCGACCGCGCCGATCCGCTCGCTCGGCAGCTCGCGCATTTCTGCGCCGTGATCCGCGGCGAGGCCACGCCGCGCGTGACAGCAGGCGACGGGCTCGCTAATCTGCGGGTCACGGAGGCGATCGCCGAGGCGGCGCGGACCGGAACGACCATCACCCTGGACGAACGTTTATGAAAACAGTGCTCGTGCTCAACGGTCCCAATCTCAACCTGCTCGGGACGCGCGAGCCCGCGATATACGGCTCCGACACGCTCGCCGACGTCGAGAAGCTCTGCCGCGACGAGGGCGCGCGGCTCGGGTTCGCGGTCGACTGCCGGCAATCGAACCACGAAGGACAGTTGATCGACTGGATCCACGAGGCCGGCCGCGAGTGCGCGGCGGGTCGAATGATCGGCGTGGTGTTCAACGCCGGGGCCTACACCCACACCTCGGTTGCGCTGCACGACGCGATCAAGGGCGCCAACGTGCCGGTGATCGAGCTGCACATCTCGAACGTGCATGCGCGCGAGCCCTTCCGCCACCAGTCGTGGCTGTCGCCGGCGGCCAGCGGCATCATCGTCGGCTTCGGCGTTCAGGGCTACGCGCTGGCGATCGCCGGCCTCAAGCTGCTCGCGGAGAAGAGCAAGACGTAACGCGAGCATGACCGATCTTTACGCGGTGATCGGTAATCCGATCGCGCAATCGAAGTCGCCTCAAATCCACGCCGCATTCGCGCGAGAGCTCGACGAGGATCTGCGTTACGAAGCGATCCTCGCCCCGCGCGACGGCTTTGCCGCGGCGGTCGCCGCATTTCGTGCGGCGGGCGGCAGGGGCCTGAACGTGACCGTGGCGACCGAGCGCACCGAGCGCGCCGAGCAGGCGGGCGCGGTCAACACGCTCAAGTTCGATGGCGAGGACGCCCTCGGCGACAACACTGACGGGGCGGGACTGGTCCGCGATATCCAAGACCGCCTGGGCTTCGTGCTGTCGGGCAAGAGCGTGCTCATCATGGGGGCGGGCGGCGCGGCGCGCGGCGTCGTGCTGCCGCTCCTGCGCGAGAAGCCCGCGTCGATCGCCATCGCCAACCGCACAGTCGAGAAGGCGCTCGCGCTCCAGCGCCTCTTTGCGCCGTTCGGCGCGGTGGAAGGAGGCGACTACGCGCGTCTTTCCCGGCGTCAGTTCGACCTCATCGTCAACGCCACCTCCGCGAGCCTCACCGGCGAGCTTCCGCCGCTTCCGCCTGGCGTGTTCGCATCCGGATCGCTGGCTTATGACATGGTGTACGGCGACGAGGCGACGCGCTTTCTGATCCATGCGCGCGAACACGGCGCCGCGCAACTCGCGGATGGCTGGGGCATGCTGCTGGCGCAGGCAGCCGAATCATTCTT
>VBCL01000479.1:0-547 GCA_005888865.1 Betaproteobacteria bacterium
GAAGACGATCGGCGCGGGGCCTACGCCGAGATCACTGCGGAAGGGCGCAAGCTCCGGCGCAAGATGTGGCCCGTATACGCGGCGGCGATCGACGAGCGCTTTGGCGCGCACCTGACGCAGGCCGAGGCGGACACTGTAGGCCGCGTGTTGCAGAAAGTGTTGACGGCAGCGAGGGGGGATCCCATCGATGGACAGAGCTCGCGCCGCTCGTCGGTATCATCAGCGTCGTAGGAACGGACTCGACGCGCGACAACTCGAAGGGCCCATGAGCAACGACGTTGTTGGAACTCATCCCGGACGGGCCATGATCCGCAGCGCTCACATCGGCGCAGTCGTGCTGGTAATCGTGCTGGCGGGTTGCGGCGGCGTAAAGACCGCGCCGCCAGGCACATCCCCGCCGACTGCAACGCAAGCGGAGTCCGCGAAGGCGGCGCCGGCGCCATCTTCGGTCACGCCGGCAAGTCCGCCATCGCCAAGTCCGCCGTCGCCACCGCCTCCGATCGTCGCCGCGCAGCCTCCAACCGTCGCCGCGCAGCCCCCGACCGTC
>VBCL01000479.1:556-3132 GCA_005888865.1 Betaproteobacteria bacterium
CCGCGGCCAAGCCCGCCGCGAGAGCCGAAGCACCGGCCACCAAGGCGCTGGCCAAAGCGCCCGCGGCCGCTGCACCGAGTGCGCAACCCTCGAAGAAGGACATCGCACAGGAACCGCAGAAACCGAAAGCGGAGCCGCCGCTGGATCTGGCATCGTTGGAGACCCGACTCAAGGAGACCAAGGCCATCGGCCTGATGACCAAGATCTCGCTCAAGAACCAGGTCGACGATCTCCTCAATCAGTTCCGCGCCTTTTACGCAGGAAAGCTCCAGACCACATTGGCCGAGCTGCGCCGGCCGTACGACCTGCTCGTCCTCAAGGTGCTTTCGCTCCTCCAGGACAGCGACCCCACGCTCGCCGCCGCGATCGTCGCTTCGCGCGAAGCGCTCTGGGGCATTCTTTCGGATCGGGCGAAGTTCGCCAATTTCGCATCGAACTGATCTGACCGGAGACTTTCATGAGCAAACGTGTGATTGGTTTTGTTCTGATGATCGGGACGGTGGCATTCGTTGCCGCGCCCTCGCTCGCCGCCGATGACGCCGCGACCCGGAAGGATTTGACAGCCGTGATCGCGTTGCAGGGTCTGCCGTGCGGCGAGGTGATCAGCGTCAAGACGCAAGGCGACAACGACCACATCGCGACATGCAAGAACGGCAACCGCTACCACGTGTTTCTCAACTCCACCGGACGCGTGGTGGTGGAGAAGCAGTAGGCGCGACGGAGGGGACTGCCCTACTCGCTCAACCGTACCGGCGCCAGGTACAACTGGCGAAAGGCCTCGAACGGGATCGAATCGGACTCTTCGAGCCGGCGCTGCGCCTCGAGCGACTCCTCCGCAAGATGCGCGAAGCGCTCGGCGACTTCCGCTGCGAGCGGCAGCTTCATGATCGTGTCGCGATGCGCGCGCGACTGCGCGAGAACAAAGCCGACGTAGGAATTGTCGTAATCGCGCTTCATCGTCTGCAACACCCGCGCTGAAGGTGTCGAGGAGGGGTCGGCGAGCATGGCGACCGCCGCCTCCAGGGCGTCTCGATGTGCCTTGCCGCCGTTCGCGCGATCGAGCGCGGCGGCGATCGGGCCGCAATCGGCGAGAATTTCGCCTGCCCACTCGGCGAACGGCATTTCCTCGCCGTCCCGAAGAAGCCGCAAACCCGGCTCGCGTCCGCGCGAGGCGACGGAGAGCTTGTTCTCGGTCACGGCCGAGAGCTCCTCCGGTGTATCGGGCGGGCTGTCGCAGAGCAGGCAATGCAGCAGGAACACGTCGAGGAAGCGCATCGTGTCGGCGGTGATCCCGATCGGCACGAACGGATCGAGGTCCATCAACCGCACCTCGACATACTCGACGCCGCGGTCGCGCAGGGCATGCAGCGGGCGTTCGCCCGGCCGGATCACGCGCTTGGGCCGGATCGTGCCGTAGAACTCGTTTTCCATCTGCAGCAGGCTCGTGGCGAGCTGCCGGTACTCGCCGTTCTGGCGGATGCCGATCGCTTCGTACGGCGGATACGGTCTGGTCATCGCCTCTTCCAGCGACGCCCCGTAGCTTCTGAGATCGTTGTAGCTCACCGCGAGCGACGACTGCGCATCGCTCTGGTACCCCAGACGTCCCATGCGCAACGACGTCGCGTGCGGCAGGTAGAGCGTGTCGCCACTCAAGCGCTGCAATGGGTGATCGCGACCGGCGACGAAGGTCGAGCACACCGCGGGCGAGGCACCGAAGAGGTAGAGCAGCAACCACGAGTGCCGCCGGAAGTTGCGGATCAGCGCGAAGTACTCGTCGTTGGAGCGGCCATCGGGCAGCGAAAAGTTGTAGTGGATACCGGAGATCGTCTGCATGCGCCTGCCGTAGCGATGCGACAGGCCCATGCGATACACGGTCTTCATCCGGCCGATGTTGGAGCTCCCGAAGCGGCCGATGGGAATCGCTTCGTCAGCAGGCAGTCGACAGGGCATGCTCGCGGCCCACAGCAGCTCATCGCCGATGGCACGGAAGACGACCTGGTGGATCTCGGTCAGCTCCCTGGCGCAATCCTCCGCGCTGGTCTGAACGCCGGTGATGAGCTCGAGCTGCGACTCGCTGAAATCGGTCGTGATGTGCGGGTGCTTGAGCGCGGAGCCGAGCGGCGCCGGATGCGGCGTCGTCGCCAGCGCCCCGTCCGGCCGCACCCGCAGGCTCTCTTTCTCGATCCCGCGGCGAAGCGTCTGCAGCACCTCGCGCGGCAGCGCCTTCAGGCGCTCGCCGCAATGGGCGGTAGTTATGGTGGGGGCGAGGGTGGCGGACATGGGATTTATTGTTCTGGCGGAGGCAAATTGTATACCCGGCGTCAAGGTTGTCACGATGCGCCACGCGCATCCCTGGCATGCGCAATTGGAAGGTCAACAGGAACGTCGCGTCTGACCCCGCTTTCCATGTCGGGTACTACTCTAGGCAAGCTTCATCTTTTCCAGGAACGCCTGCCAGCGCGGGTCGCTGTACATGAACCGAAACGGCGGCGATAGCTTCATCGATCCCACGCCAGGATCGCGCTGCACGTACGCGCGCTCCAGCCATTCGAATGCGAGCTCCTTCTCGTCGCGGT
>VBCL01000494.1:0-301 GCA_005888865.1 Betaproteobacteria bacterium
GGTTGAAAGCCCCGTCTCGGCTTCCAGCGCCGCATAGAGCTCGATGCCATAGCGGCTCATACGGGTGGCATTGCGCGTCGCGCGGAGTTGACCCACCAGGCCCGCCGCGTGCCAAGTCGTGCCGCAAGTGAGCTTGCCTTGCTCGAGCAGCACGACGTCCGCGACGCCGAGCTTCGTCAGGTGGTACGCCGTCGACGCGCCCACGATTCCGCCGCCGACGATGACGACTCGAGCGTGGCTGGGAATGGCGTTGCTCATGGAACGATCAGCGATCTATAAAGCATAGTCTTTAACCACAGAG
>VBCL01000494.1:311-1315 GCA_005888865.1 Betaproteobacteria bacterium
AGAAAAAACAAGATCGGTCAAACAGGGAACCCTTCGACCACCCCGCCGCATCGTTGCACGTCGATTCGCCGCCCGTTGAATAACAGGTTTTCCTCTGTGCTCTCCGTGTCCTCTGTGGTTTCAAGTTTTCGTTACAACTTCAGCGCCGCAATGCCGAGGACAACGCTCACCGCACCGGCGAGGCGCGGCAACCCGAACTTCTCCTTGAGCCAGAGCGAGCCCATGAGGGCAGCGAACAGCACCGACGTTTCGCGCAGCGCCGCGACCGCGGCGACAGGCGCTTGGGTCATCGCCCACAGCACGATTCCGTAGGCTGCGAGGCTGCATGCGCCGCCGATGAGCCCGCGCGTCGCACTGCTTCTGACGTATTGAACTGCCGCGCGTCCGCGCCGACGCAGAACCCAGAGCAGGAACGGCAGCCCCTCGAGGAAGATCAGCCACGACACGTAGCCCGCGGCGCTCCCGGAGGCTCGCGCGCCGCGAGCATCGACGAGGGTATACGCGGCGATGATAGCAGCGTTGGCGAATGCCCAGTACGCCGCCGCGGGGGGATGCTTGCGATGATGAACAAACGCGATGCTGACGATGCCGGCCGAAATAAGCAGGATCCCGGCACCCATCGGCAAGGTCGGCAATTCGCCGAGGAAGGCGATGCCGAGGAGCGCAACGATCAGCGGCGCGGTGCCGCGCATCAGCGGATAGGCGAACGAGAGGTCGCCGCTCCGATACGCCTGCGCCAAGGTCAGGTAATAGCCGAAGTGAATCGTCGCCGAGACGGCCATGAACGGCCACGAAGCGGCGGCGGGGAGCGGCACGAAAGGAACGACCGCCAGGCCCCACACTGCGGAGCCGGCCACGACGGTCGCAGTGTCGAGCAATGCGTCGCCGCCGGGCGCGGACTTGAGCAGCGCATTCCAGCCTGCGTGAAGAAAACCCGCGCCCAGGACCGCCAGCGTGATCCCGAGCGTCAATTCCATTACGCTGGGCGCGGCTTGTGCTTCTTC
>VBCL01000494.1:1351-4041 GCA_005888865.1 Betaproteobacteria bacterium
GCCGGCTGCGCGGGCGGTTCCTTGAGACGGGTCTTGGCCAGCACGCCGGCCTGTTCGAGGATCGGGTACGCGATCGAGCAGATGTGCGAGTTGATGCGCTTCAGGTCGCTGATCATGTCCAGGTGCAGCGACGAGGTCTCGATGCTCTGCGTCGTGTTCTCCATGAGCCGCGTGATGTGCGAATCGGCGTACGAGCGCTCGAGATCACGGAAAAGGACCTTCTCGGCGAGGAGCTGCTGCGCGCTTTTCAGGTCGCCGTGCAGGAACACGCTCATTCCCAGGCGCAGGTTGGAGACCAGACGGCTGTGCAGGTCGCAGATTTCCAGCATGCCCGCCTCGGAGAACTTGCGGCCCTTGTCGATCTTCTTCTCCTCGAGATCGGTGATCACGCGCTCGATAATGTCTCCGACCTGCTCCATGTTGATGGTGAACGAGACGATGTCCGCCCAGCGCCGGCCCTCCTTGTCGTCGAGCGCCTCGCGGCTGATCTGCGTGAGGTAGAGCTTGATCGCCGTGTACAGTTCGTCCACGACATCGTCCATCTTGCGCAGACGCTCCGCCAGCTCGCGGTCATTGTTCTTGAGCACGATCAGCATGCCGGTCAGCATCTGCTCGATGACGTCGCCGATACGCATGGCCTCGCGCACGGCGTTGCCGATGGCGAGCGATGGCGTGGTCAGCGCCGACGCATCGAGGTAGCGCGGTCTCGCCGGATTGTCGTCATCGGGCCTGGCGGGCATGAGCCGCTCGGCGACGCGCGCAACCGGCTCGGTGAGAAAAAGGAAGAGCGCCGCGAGCGCGAGGTTGAACAGCAGATGGAAGTCGACTGCGGCCGCTCCATCGATAATGCCCAGGGAGCCGAAGCCTTCCTCGGCGTAAGGCAGCAGCGGGATCGCGATCAGGCAGCCGATCAGGCGGAACAGGAGATTGCCCAGGTTGACGCGCCGCGCCTCGGGTGGTGCAGAGATCGTATTGACCATCGCCAGGATGCCGCTGCCGAGGTTCGCGCCGAGCACCAGGCCCATGCCGACGTGCAGGGCAATCACCTTGGACGTCACCAGCGCCGCCGTCAGCAGCACGACCGCGAGGCTCGAATAGGAGAGCATCGTGAACAGGACCGCCACCAGCATATCGAGCATGACGTCGCCGGTCAGCGAGGCGAAGATGACTTGCACGCTCGGACCCTGCGTCAGCGGTCGGGCGGCAAGGACGATCCAGCACCTGTCCGAAGCGGCCAATACGCTTGTTCTCGCGGCGCATGAACAACGTCACGCCCCCCACGATCAGCAAGGGCGAAAGCCAGGACAGGTCGAAGGAGAACACCAGCGTCATCATCGCGGTACCGACGTCCGCGCCGAGCATCACCGCCAGCGCCGGCGCGGTGGCGATCAACCCTTGCCCGGCGAAAGCGGCGAGCATGAGCGCCGTCGCGTTGCTGCTCTGGATCAGCGCCGTGACGCCCAGGCCTGCGGCGAACGCCGCAAACCGATTGGACACGCTCTGGCGCAGGATACGGCGCAGGTCGCCGCCGTACAGACGGAGGATACTGGTCCGGACGATGTGCGTGCCCCACACGAGGAGCGCAACACCTGCCAGCAAATTGAGGAGGATTTTCATCGGCTCGGCGCGCCCGCCGCTTCGACGGCGCTCAGGGCCGCATCGACAATGTCGAGCGCGCGGTCGAGTTCCTGCGGAGCAATGATCAGGGGCGGGGAGAGTGTCACTACGTTTCCCTGGCCGATCTTGAAGGACAGGCCTCGCGCCAGGCACTGATACATCACCTGCTCGGCTTCGCGCGGGGCCGGACGGCCGTCGCGGCGGAGCTCGATCGCCAGCAGCAGACCGATGCCGCGCACATCCGAAACCAGCGGATGCCGGCGCCGCAATGCGTGCAGCCGCTCCATCGCTCGTGCGCCGAGCGTGCGCGAGGCTTCGAGCAGGTGCTCGTTCTCGATCACCTCCAGCGTCGCCAGCGCCGCCGCGCAGCCGACCGAGCTCTTCTCATGCGTGTAATGGCCGAGCGCGCGATCTCCCGCGACGTCGAGATCGGCCCGGGCGATCAATGCGGCGATTGGAAACACACCGCCGCCGAGACCTTTGCCGAGAACGACCATGTCCGGCACGATGCCGTAGTTCTGGAAGGCGAACAGAGTCCCGGTGCGCCCCAGGCAGATCGGTATTTCGTCGAGGATGAGCAGCGCCCCATGACGGTCGCAGGCGTGGCGAATGCGACGGTAGTACTCGGGTGGGGGTATCTGCACGTCGGTCGAGCGCACCGTCTCGATAATGACGGCACCGATATCTTCCTCGCGGTCGAGAACGTACTCGATGTACTCGGCGCAACGCAGGTTGCAGGTCCCGCCGCAGTGGAACGAGCAGCTCCCTGGGTCGCAAGGCGGCGCGTGCTCCGTGCCGGGAAGCAGCGGCCCGATGTCCCTGCGAAAAACAGCCTCGCCGCCGATCGAAATCGCGTCCAGCGACGCGCCGTGGAACGAGTCCCACAGCGAGAGCGTCTTGTGGCGCCCGGTGGCGACGCGCGCGAGCTTGAGCGCCATGCCGACCGCCGTGGTGCCGCCGGGAGCGAACAGGACACGATTGAGATCGCCTGGCGCGAGTTCACTCAATTTTTTCGCCAGCGCAATGGCCGGTTCGCAGGTGTAACGCCGCGTGCAAAATGAAAGTGTGTCGAG
>VBCL01000494.1:4136-5929 GCA_005888865.1 Betaproteobacteria bacterium
GCGGCGACCGCATTCAGGCAAGGGGTCGACAGCGACTGATGCAGAAAATGCGCGCTGTCGGCATCGAGAAGCTTGCGCGTCTGGCCGTGCACGTGCTCGGCTTCCCAGGCGCGTCGCAGCGGTGAGAGGTTGACGTCGCCCTCGGCTGCGAGATTGGGAGCTTGCGTATGCCAATGACGGGACGTCGGGGTAGGTTCGTCCATCACAGCCGCCGTCTCATGCGCTGCGTGGCGGGGAAGAGGTGTCTGCGTCGCTCGTCCGGTTCATCGGTTGTCCTCGATGCTGGCATTGTAGCGCCAAGCGCTCGGGAGCACCCGAGGCGGCCGGCGCGGATGCTGCGGCGCGGAAGGTCGATTGCGGCCTTGCGCTCAACGGCTTTGTCGCACCGCGCCGACAACACCGTGCCGCGCGGAGGAGCGGCTGAGGTGCATGCGCTCGCGGCTGCCCATCACGTGGTCCCGCAGCGCCTTGCCTGCCGCCGCGCTGTTCCGCGCGGCGATCTTCGCGACGATATCGCGGTGCTCGCGAGTGAACAACGGCAGCGCGCCGGGTTGCGCGAGCGTCTGCCGCCGGTACAGCTTGAGCTCGTTGACGAGGCGCCGGTAGGTGGCGAGCAGCTTGGCGTTGCCGGCGTAAGCAATGAGTCGGTCGTGGAACTCGAGGTTCAGCACATGGTAGGCATCGACGTCGCTCTTCGAGGCGGCACGCTCCATGCGCTCGACGACCGCCCGGAGCTGCTTCACCTGCTCGGCGCTGGCCGTCTGGGCGACGCGCCGCCCGGCCCATTCGTCGATGATCGCACGCACCTCGTAGATCTCGTCGGCTTCCTCGACGCTGACCTGGCGGACGAACACGCCGCGGTTCTTTTCCTGGCGCACGAGGCCGGATTCCTCGAGAGCGCGGAATGCCTCGCGCACGGGGCCGCGCGACACGCCCAGCCGCTCCGCGAGCGCGACCTCGTTGAGCTTGGCGCCGACGCCCAGGTCGCCGGCCAGGATCATGCGCTCCAACTCCTTCTGCACCAGCATCGGCAGCGAGCTCGACTGGAGCAGCGCGATGGCCGCGGGTGGCGGTGTAGGTCGCGACGGCTTGGCGGCAATATTCGGTATCCCGTTCATCGGAATTGCGTCCGTGCCGCCGCGGCTAGGGTGTCTCGCCGCGCTGGATGCGCGCCTGAATGTCGTCGATGCATGGCATGAGGTCGGCGATGGTGTCGATGACGTAATGCGCACCGCACTGCTGCATGCGGCCATAGGCGCGGCTGCGCTTGAGCGCCTTCTTATCTTCCGGGAGCGCTTGCCATGCCTGGAGTGGCAGTCCGACCTCATTGCCGCTGACGGCGAGCCCCACCGTCCACATCCCGGCATTGAGCCCCTCTTCGACACCCGGAACGGTGTCGTCGACCTTCACGCAGGACTGCACGGTGGTGACCTTGAGGTTGATAGCGTTCTGCAGGCACATGTACGGGTAGGGTCGTCCTGCCGGCACGTCCGAGGCGCACACCGTGGAATCCGGCTCGTAGCCCTGCCGCTTCGCATCCTCGCGATTGATCTTCATCATTTCGGTCAAATAGCCGGTGGTCGATCCGATCTTGGCGCCGCGCCGGCGCAATTCCGCCACCACGTCCAGAGCGCCCGGAATGAGCGTCGAATATTCGGAGAGGCACGCGAGCTGAAGGGGCACGAACTCGGCGAACATGGCATCCACGTCGGCCTCGCCCGGCGGCCGGCCGTGCACCTCCTGCCAGCGGCGATGCACCGAGTCCAGCTCGGAGATCCTCTGAATGTGCACCT
>VBCL01000495.1:0-1760 GCA_005888865.1 Betaproteobacteria bacterium
CACGCTCGCGACCAGGCTCGCGCTCGTCCATGGCGACGTGAGCCCGAAGAACATCCTGGTCGGCGCCAGGGGACCCATCTTTCTCGACGCGGAATGCGCGTGGTTCGGCGACCCGGCGTTCGATCTGGCGTTCTGTCTCAACCATCTCTTGCTCAAATGCATCTGGGTTCCGGCTTGTGCAGATCGATTCCTTGCGGCCTACGATGCGCTGAAGGACGCGTATCTCGAGCGCGTCACGTGGGAACAGGTGGACACCATCGAGCAACGCACCGCCCGACTCCTGCCGGCGCTTCTGCTCGGACGGATCGACGGCAAGTCTCCGGTCGAGTACATCGTCGCCGAGAGCGACAAGGCTGTCGTGCGGGAGGCAGCGACCACACTCATTGTTTCGCGCCCGACGAGCCTCGCCGAGATCCGCGACGCCTGGGCGCGGCACCTTCGCCGTGACTGATACGCGTATCGCGTCCGTGCTCGGTCGCCGCGTGTGGGACTCGCGTGGCCGGCCGACCGTCGAGGTCGAAGTCGCTCTCGCCGGCGGTGCGACCGGAAGGGCGATCGCACCGGCGGGCGCGTCGACCGGCACGGGCGAAGTCGCCGAGCTTCGCGACGGCGGCCCTGCCTTCGGCGGCTATGGCGTTGGACGCGCGGTCGCAGCCGTCAACGGGGAGATCGCAGCCGCGCTGAAGGGCCAGGAGTCGAGCGATCAAGCTGCGATCGACTCGATCATGGTCCGGCTCGATGGAACCGACGACCGCAGCCGCCTTGGCGGCAACGCGATCGTCGCGTCATCGATGGCGGTGCTCCAGGCTCGCGCCGCCGCCGATGGCGTTCCGTTATGGCGCCACCTCGCCCAAGGCAACCCGGTGCGGATGCCGCTTCCCGAGATCCAGATCTTCGGCGGAGGCGCGCACGCGGCCCGGCGCGTCGACATCCAGGACTTCATGGTCATGTGTCCGGCTGCGAGCACGTTCTCGGAAGCGCTGGACTGGACCGCGGAGGTCTACCGCGCTGCCGGATCGCTGATGGCCCGCACCGGCAAGCTGCAAGGGGTGGCCGACGAAGGCGGATATTGGCCAGTCTTCGCATCGAACGAGGAGGCACTCGACACGCTCGTTCGCTCGATCGAAGAGGCGGGCTTCAAAGCGGGTAAGGAAGTCTGCCTTTCGCTCGACATCGCCGCGTCCGAATTCGGTACCAACGGCGCATACCGGCTCGCTCTCGACGACAAGCGACTGGATACGGCCGCAATGATCGACCTGCTGGGGAAATGGATCGACACTTACGCGATCATCTCGCTCGAAGATCCGTTGGCCGAAGACGACGCCGCGGGTTTCGGTGAGTTCGTTCGGCGGTTCGGCGACCGCTGCCAGATCATCGGGGACGACTTTCTTGTCACCAATGCAACGCGCGTCGCCAAGGCAGGCGTCGAGAAGACCGCGAACGCCGTGCTCATCAAGCCGAACCAGGCCGGCACGGTTACCGAGGCGCACGCGGCGCTTCGGGCTGGGAAAGCCGCAGGCTTCGGGACGATCGTATCGGCCCGGTCCGGAGAAAGCGAAGACGTGACGATCTCCCATCTTGCCATCGGTTGGGATGCTGGCCAGCTCAAAGTCGGATCGTTCTCGCGCTCGGAACGCATGGCGAAGTGGAACGAGTGCCTGCGGATCGAGGAAGCGTTAGGCGACGAGGCGGTGTTCGCCGGTTGGTCGGGGTTCTCCGACGAAATCAACGCCGCCGAGCGCGGCCATGCTCCCACCATG
>VBCL01000495.1:1831-7623 GCA_005888865.1 Betaproteobacteria bacterium
TAAGATCGAGGAGGAGTGTCCGATCGGGAGCCTTGTCGCTTTCCAGCCGCGCAGCAACGGCACTCAGGACTGGACGAGCTCGGGAGGGACAGCCAATGCCTGGAACGTCGAGCTTACTTCTGTTACGGTCGATAACTGCAGTTGCGGTCGCTGTCGTTCTTGTGGTGGCGTTCCCCCGACTATCGTCCGCGCAGCAGGACGAGCGTCCTGCGTACGTCATCGTCGAGCGCACTGCGACCACGGGTCCTGAATCGGTACAAGAGGAGTATGCAAAGCTGGCGCGCGATATCCTTCCCAAGTATGGTGCGCGCTATCTCGCGCGAAGCCAGCACAATACACTGCTCGAAGGTGACGGAGCCGCCGCTCCCTGCTGCATGGCAATCCTCGAGTTCCCCAGCCAGGAAGCCGTGAAGCGCTGGTACGACTCACCCGAGAATAGGGAAGCCACGAAGACTCGCCAGAGCGGTGCCAAGTTTCGACTGATCGCCATCGAGGGGCTGCCGCGCCAGCAATAGAAGATGCCCCAATGGGAGCCGGAATCGCGTGGAAGGGCGCGCGCCGCCGCTTCTACGGGGAATACGAGGGGATACGCATTATCGGTTTGCGCGAAGATTGGGCGCGTCGGCTCGGTGTGTTTATCTGTGCGCCGTTGGCCGCGTGCTCCACGCCGGCACCGATTGCAGGGCCGATCCTCGAGCCGCGAATCTTCGATGTCCGAGAAGCTCGATGGGTCAGCGAGTCGCAGCTCGTGGCCTTACTTGCAGCGGCACGTTACCGATTGCTTGGCGAGGTCCACGATAATCCCGCACATCACGAGGTTCGGGCGCGATTGATCACGGCGATCGCGGCCACCGGCGCGCGTCCGGCAGTGGTCTTCGAGCAGTTCGATCTGGACCGCGACGAGGCCTTGCGAGCTGCCCAGGCCGCGGGAGCGGATGCGGAAGAGCTTGCTGCGGCCGGTCGGCTCGACAACAAGGCTTGGAAGTGGCCCCTGCACAAGCCCATTCTCGAGGCTGCGCTTACCACGCGGCTCCCGGTACGGGCTGGCAATCTTTCGCGGGCGGAGCTCGGCGGCGATCTCCAGGCGGCGATCGACAAGGATTCCAACGCCATCGGGTACGCCCGCTTTCACGCCGCGCACTGGAGCGAGGCGCAGGCTGCGGCGCTGCGCGCCGATATCATCGAAAGCCATTGCCGCAAGTTGCCGGAGCCCGTCGTTCCGCGCCTGGTCCTGGCTCAGCGCGTGCGCGATGCGGCTATGGCGCAAGCGCTCGTCAGCGATGCGACGCCGGGTGGCGCCATCCTGATCGCCGGCAACGGACACGTTCGCGCCGATCTCGCAGTCCCCGTGTACTTGCACGCCGCAGGACTTGCGGACGCCGACTCCAGCTCGGTGAGCGTTGGCTTCATCGAAGCGACCCCGGAAGAGAAGCGCGCTCGCGAATTCCCGCGCCAAGTGATTGCCGACCATCCCGGGTTCGATTACATCTGGCTTACGTCGCCGGTCGCGCGGGACGACCCGTGCGCGGATTTTCCCGTGCCTGCGGCACGCTCGGGCGGCGATTGACCGTCGCGCCGCAGCAGCACGCACGCTGTGCAAGGCAAGGCGCTGCGCCGACGCGCGGGCCGGGATAGAATGGGTCTTTGATCGCCCGCTCCTGCTCCGTTCGACGCCGACGCTAGCATGGCTACCCTTGAACTCGAGCAGCTGACCAAACGTTATCCCGGCGTGATTTCTGTGGATGCGATCGACTTATCGGTCGCCCACGGCGAGTTCGTCTGCCTGCTCGGTCCGTCGGGTTGCGGCAAGACCACGACCTTGCGCATGATCGCCGGCCTGGCCCAGCCCGATGACGGCGAGATTCGCGTCGGCGGTAAGGTTGTGTCGTCGGCGCGCGGCGTCGTTCCTCCCGAACGGCGCAACATGAGCATGATCTTCCAGAGCTACGCGGTATGGCCGCACATGACGGTGCGCGAAAACGTCGCCTACGGACTGAAGATGAAGCCGCTGCCAGAGGCCGAGAAGCGCGGTCGCACGGAGACGCTGCGCGCGGCCACCAAGCTCGCCGCACAGGCCGAACGCTACCCCGCGGAGCTCTCGTCTGGCGGTCAGCAGCAGCGCGTCGCGGTGGCGCGCGCGCTCGTGATCGAGCCGGAGGTCCTGCTGCTCGACGAGCCGCTCTCCAACCTCGATGCCAACCTGCGCGCGGAAATGCGTTTCGAAATCCGGCGCCTCCACGACGAATTCCAGTACACGTCGGTGTACGTCACCCACGATCAGGTCGAAGCGATGACCATGGCCGATCGCATCGTCATCATGAATGCGGGACGCATCGAGCAGATCGGCACCCCCGAGGAGGTCTACGAGCGCCCCAATTCGGCGTTCGTGGCGAGATTCATCGGCGGCAGCAATGTGCTCAAGGTTCGACACCTCGCCGGGAACACGGTCGAGCTCGGCGGTCACCCGCTGGAGGTCGGTGAGGGCGAGTTCGCCGGTCCCGGCAAGGAAATGAGCATCTGCGTCAAAACGCATGACCTCGAGCTTCTGCCGGCGGCGCCCCTCGCATCGGGCAATAACGTGATACCCGGCGTCGTACGCAGCCAGGCGTATCTCGGCAGCCACCGCGATTACATTGTCGATGTCGGACAGGAGATCCTGATCGGCGCGCCCGCCGAGCTCGCGCTCACGACGGGATCGAAGGTCGCGGACGCTGTCGAGGTCTGTCGCGCTGAATTCCCGAAGCATCGGCGTCCGCTGGCGCGTCGATCGAACAAGACGGAGGAGCATCGTGTCACGTTCAGGCATCGTTGGTTTGCAGGTGATCGCCGCCCTGCTGTTCGCTTTCGCCGGGATCGCAGAAGGACAGGAGACCCCGCCCGCGATGGTCGCGGCCGCCGCCAAAGAGGGCAAGGTCGTCTGGTACACCTCGGTCGACGTCAAGGTTGCGGAAGCGGTGGCCAAGGCATTTCGCACCGAATATCCGAACATCGAGATCGACGTCGAGCGCGCGGGTTCCGAACGCGTATTCCAGCGCATCAATCAGGAATACCAGTCGGCGATCCGCAATGTCGATGTCGTCAACTCTTCGGACGCGTCGCACTTCATCTTCTGGAAGCAGCAGAAGTGGCTTGGCTCCCACACGCCGCCCGACGTGAAGCGCTTCCCTGCCCAGTTCAGGGACCCTGAGGGCTACTTCGCCACCTGGCGCGCGACGTTGAGCGTGATGGGCTACAACACCAAGCTGGTCGACGCCAAGGACGCGCCTGCGGGTTACGCGGATCTGCTCGACCCCAAATGGAAAGGAAAGCTCGTGAAATCGCACCCGGGCTACAGCGGGACGAGCCTCACCGGCACTTACGCCATCGTCAAGCTCCTCGGCTGGGACTACCTGGAGAAGCTCTCCAAGCAGGGCGTCCAGCAACTGCAGTCGACCACCGCCACGCCGAAGAGCATTGCCAGCGGCGAACGGCTGGTCATGGTCGACGGCAACGAATACAACATGTTCATCGAGATCGATGCCAAGAGCCCGGTCAAGATCATCTACCCCAAGGAGGGAACGCCTTTCGTGACTTCGCCGAGCGCGATCTTTGCCGAAGCGCCGCATCCCAATGCCGCGCGCGTCCTGGAAAACTTCCTGTTCACGGCGAAGATTCAGCAATTGACGGTCAACGAAGGTGGCACGCGGTCGGTGCATCCGGACGTCAAGGATCCGCCCGGTCGCACGCCGCTCAGCGCCATCAAGATTCTGACGGACGACCCGGTGGCGATGCTGCCGCAGATCGCCGACATCAAGAAGCGCTACACCGCTTTGTTCGGCAACTAGCACGCAGCGCGCCGACACGTGGCAGCACCGATAACCGCAGGCATGGCGACACGGGGCGCCCGGCCGCGGTTGTTCGATTGGACGATGCCGGTGTCCGGCTCCTTCGTTCTGCTTCTCGGCCTGCTCGTGCTCTTGCCGATGTTCTGGCTGGCGCTGACGAGCCTGCGCGACGATGCCCGGATGTTCACACTCGGGAACTATCGCCAGATCTTTACCGATCCATCGTTTCTCAAGCCTCTGCTCACAACGCTGTGGACATCCGCAGCGGTCGCCACGCTCTGCGTTGCCGTGGCCGCCCCCATGGCCTGGCTGGTGTCGCGCACCGACCTGCCCGCGCAGCGGACGCTGCGAATGCTGATCCTCGCATCGTTCGTCACGCCGCCGTTCCTCGGCGCTTTCGCATGGGTGCTGCTCGGAGGACCGAATGCCGGGCTGATCAACCAGTGGTACTACGCGCTGTTCGGACTCAAGGCCTTCGAGGCGCAGCCGCTGCTCAATATTTTCTCGGCGGGCGGCATGGTGTTCATCATGGCGCTCTATACCTTTCCCTATGTTTTCACGTTCGTGGCCAACGGCCTGGATCTCATTCCCGGCGAGCTCGAAGAAGCGTCCGCGATCCTCGGCGTTCCCGCCTGGCGCACCGCCCGCGACGTGACTTTGCCGCTGGTCACCCCTGCGCTCCTCGCGGGTTTCCTGGTCGCGTTCCTGCAGTCGATGACGTTGTTCGGGCCGCCGGCGATCCTTGCGCTGCCTGCCGGCATCGACACCATGACCACCAAGATCTGGAGCCTGTTTCAATTTCCGCCGCAGCTCGGGCTCGCCGCCGCGGTGTCGTTGCCGCTGCTCGCGATTGCCATCGTGCTGGTCAAGGCGCAGTCCGCGATCATGGGGCGGCGCGGCTACGCGGTGATCGGCGGCAAGACCACCGCCACGCGCAGGCTGCGACTGGGACCCTGGAAGGTTCCAGCGCTGTTGCTGTTTGCCGGCGTGCTCGGCTGCTCGATCGTGCTGCCCTACGGCGTGCTGCTCCGGACCGCGTTCGTCAGGAACTGGTCGGCGCCGATGGGGCTCGAGAACCTCACGTTCGACAACTGGCGCTTCGTCTTTTTCGAATTCAGCCAGACCCGGCTCGCGCTCCAGAACACCTTCATCCTCGGGCTCTCCGCCGCGACGGCAGGAACGCTCCTGGTCACCGTCATTGCCTACTTGAGCGTGCGGCGGCTGGTGTGGGGACATCGCTATCTGTCGTTCCTGGCGATGGCGCCGGTCGCGATACCGGGGATTGTCCTGGCGGTGGGGCTTTTTTTGAGCTACACGCATCCGCCTCTACTGCTGTACGGCACGCTCGCGATCATCTTCCTCGCTTACGTGACCAAGGAGATTCCGGTCGGCTACCAGCAGATCGGTGCGTCGCTGAAGGCGGTGCATCCGGAGCTGGAAGACGCGGGGGCGTAGTCGCGACCTGGATCCTCATTTTCATCGGCTCGATCCGCGAGCTTTCGGCGACGATCCTGCTCTTCACCGCGCGTACCAAGACGGTTTCGGTTACCATGTTCGATCTGCGCGAGAGCAACGACTGGGGGCCGATCGCCGTGCTTTCAGTCACCATGCTGGCAATCACCTTCGTGCTGATCATGCTCATCAATCGCTTCACCCACCGGAGGATCGCGTGACAACGGGAACAGCGTTGCCCGTGCTGGGCCTGATGCTCGGCGATGCCACCGGCATCGGTCCGGAGCAGTGCGCCCGGGTGCTGGCCGATGGGCGGTTGGACGACGCCGCGCGCTTGGTCGTCGTCGGCGATGCCCGCGTGCTGCAACAGGGCGCCCGGGATGCCGGCGTCGAGCTCGGCTGGCGAACCTATCCGGCACCGGAAGCGATCGACTGGACACACCGTGACGTGCCGCTGCTCGATCTCGCCAATCTCGATCCCGCGCGCATTGCGCGCGGCCAGGTATCGCCCGAGTC
>VBCL01000496.1:0-2167 GCA_005888865.1 Betaproteobacteria bacterium
TGGCCGCCGGTGGGTCCGATGGCGCGCCCGGCGATGAACATGCGCGGACCCGGCAGGAGACCCTGCGCGACCCCGTCGCGCACACCCCAGTCCGCGCCGCCCGTATCGCGCACCGTCGTGAAGCCTCGATCGATCATCGCCCGCATCAGCGCCGCGGCGCGGACCGTCATCAGCGTCAACGGAATCGCTTCGAGATAGCGGATGTTCACTTCCGACAGCATCACGTGAACGTGGCAGTCGATCAGGCCGGGCATCAGCGTGCGGCCCTTGCAATCGATCACGTCGGCATTGCTCGCCTGGATCGGCTTCGCGGAGACTTCCCGGATCGAGTCGCCTTCGATGAGGACCGAGATGCCGCCCTGGAGTGACTCCGCCTGAGGATCGAGCAGGTTGGCGTTCTTGAACAGGATTTGCGCCATCGGAAGGTCCTCCGCGCCCGGGCTGCAGCGTAGCCGTGAGCGCGACGATCATGCCATGGCGGTATGGGGTGCGCAACACGGCGCCCGCGCTTCGGTGCGTCCATGCCCGAGGCGACTGTTCAGTACCGTCGATCAGAAGAGCCGGACCGCCTTGAAAGCCAATGCGCCCAAGAGCGCAGCCGCAGGAAGCGTCAGCACCCAGGCGATCACGATCCTCTGTGCGACCGTCCAACGCACCGCGGCCGCCCGTTTGGCAGCGCCGACACCGACGATGGCGCCGGTAATCGTATGCGTCGTGGACACCGGAACCCCCAAGGCGGTGGCCAGATAGAGCGTGAGTGCGCCGCCGGTCTCCGCGCAGAAGCCCTGAATGGGTTTCAAGTGGGTGATTCGCGAACCCATTGTATGGACGATCCGCCAGCCGCCCAGCAAGGTCCCGAGCGCCATCGCGGCCTGACAGCTGAGCACGACCCACAAAGGGACATGGAACTCGTTGCCGAGGAGGCCTTGCGAGAAGAGCAATACTGCGATGATGCCCATCGTCTTTTGCGCGTCGTTGCCGCCATGACCCAGCGAATACATCGCCGCCGAAATAAGTTGCAGCACTCGGAAACTCCGGTCGACCGCAAAGGGTGTCGAGTGGCGGCTGGCCCAATGCACGATCACGACCAGGACCTGTGCGAGGACGAAGCCCAGCAGCGGAGAGGCGACGATGCCGATCGCCGTGATCGACAATCCGCCATAGACCACGGCCGCAAATCCCGCTTTGGCAACAGCGGCGCCCGTCAGACCGCCGATCAATGCATGGCTGCTGCTGGACGGAATGCCAAGGCCCCAGGTGACGATATTCCACACAATGGCCCCGCTCAACGCGCCAAAGATGACGCTCGCGTCGACTACGCTGGCGCTCACAATGCCGGTCCCCACGGTCTGCGCCACATGCAGTCCGAATACGGCGAACGCTATGAAATTGAAGAACGCCGCCCAAGCTACCGCGGTCTGTGGCCGAAGGACGCGTGTTGCGACGACCGTGGCGATCGAGTTAGCCGCGTCGTGAAGCCCGTTGAGGAAGTCGAAAAGCAGTGCGACCGCGATTAACGCGATCAGCATGGGGAGTGTGAGCGCTTCCATGTCGCTGCGCCCACGTCAGCGTGGCACGATGCTCACGCGTGCTTGGCGGTGATCGTCTGGACCGCGTTGGCGACGTCGTCACACTTGTCGACCACGTCCTCGATGAGCTCGTAGAGCTCTTTGCGGTCGATGTAGCCGATCGTGTCGACTTCGCCGCGCCGTAGCTGCGCTCGCAGATGCGTGAGGCCAAGGTCGAATGATTCGTCGGCGCGCCCTTCGATCTGGCCCACCTGTTCGCACAGTGCCGCAATGGCCTTGTAATCTTTCGTCACCGAATCCAGGAACGGCATCACCTTCTGCAGGATTCCGGCAGCCTCGACGACCGCATCGCCCATAGCTTGCATTTCCGCAGGAGTTTCACGTACGTCATATCGCTGGATGCCCTTGGCGGTGTCCTCGATAAGATCCAGGCAATCGTCCAGCAGGTGGGCAAGCGCCAGGATATCCTCGCGGTCGATCGGTGCGTTGAACGTCCGGTTCGCGGAGATGAAAATTTGCCTGGCCACGGCATCGCCCGCCAACTCGATGTCGCGGATCGCCGCGACATGCTGCTCGGCGGAGACATGTTCGAAAATCATCTGCCGCAACGCCTGCGCTGCTCGCAGAATGAGCTCCGC
>VBCL01000496.1:2174-3270 GCA_005888865.1 Betaproteobacteria bacterium
CAGACCACGGAACAGGTTGAGCGACATGGAGGGTTCTCGCGATCGGAGAATGAGTCGGTGGAGGGGGCCGGAATACGATCGAATGCCACGTCCTGGAAGTTTAACCCATTGAATATTGGTTCGCAGGCCCGGGGTCGAACAGGCATCTCGCATGACCGATTTCCAGCTCGACGACATTTGACGGAACCGACGAATCGGTGATATTCACGATTGGGAAGCGATAACCAGGAGAGCGCAATTGAAACCTGACTGGAGCGGCGTTTTTCCGGCGGTGACGACACAGTTTCGCGAAGATCTTTCGCTCGACGTCGACAGCACCGCGCGCGTCATCGAGGGCTTGATCCGGGATGGGGTGTCGGGCCTTATCGTCTGCGGCACCGTGGGCGAGAACTGCTCGCTCGCTAAGCACGAGAAGATCGCGGTGATGGAGGCGGCGAAAGCCGTCGCACGGGGTCGGGTGCCGGTCCTGAGCGGCATCGCCGAATTCACCTCTGCGTTCGCGATCGACATGGCGAAAGAAGCGGCGCGCATCGGTCTCGACGGCGTCATGGTGATGCCGGCACTGGTCTATTCGTCCAAGCCGCACGAGACCGCGGCGCATTTCCGCAGCGTCGCCGGGGCAACCGATCTGCCTGTGATGGTCTACAACAATCCTCCGATCTACAAGAACGACGTCTCGCCCGCAATCCTGGCCTCGCTCGCCGATTGCGAGACGATCGTCTGCTTCAAGGAGTCCTCCGGTGACACGCGGAGGTTCACCGACCTGACCAACATGATCGGCGATCGATTCGTGCTGTTCGCCGGGCTCGACGACGTCGTCGTGGAGAGCATCATGGTCGGCGCGGTGGGGTGGGTGTCCGGCTTGTCGAATGCATTTCCGCGCGAAGGCGAGACGCTGTTCCGACTTGCCCGCGCGGGCCGGCATGGCGAGGCGATGAGCCTGTACCGTTGGTTCATGCCGCTCCTCCACCTCGACGCGCGTCCCGATCTCGTCCAGTGCATCAAGTTGTGCGAGCACATCATGGGACGCGGCACGTATCGCACGCGCCCGCCGCGCCTCTCTCTCGAAGGCGAGGAAAAAGCGGAGATCGAAGCG
>VBCL01000497.1 GCA_005888865.1 Betaproteobacteria bacterium
GGCCGGCATCCCGTGGCGCTGCTGCGCGAGCGGCTCGCACGCCAGCGCATGTCGACTGCCGCGGAATTGAAATCCTTGCCGCATGGGCACATCGCGCGCGTCACGGGGCTCGTCACCGGGCGACAGCGTCCGGGCACCGCGAGTGGGGTCACCTTCGTCACGCTCGAGGACGAGACGGGCATGGTCAACGTCATCGTCTGGCACGACCTCGCGGAGCGGCAGCGCAAGGAGCTGTTGCGCTCGAGTCTGCTCACCGTCTATGGCACGCTCGAGCGCGAAGGCGAGGTCGTGCACCTGATCGCCGGACGCTTGCGCGACCAGACGGGACTGCTCGGCAACCTCGTGACCCATTCGAGAGATTTTCATTGAGCCGAGCCACGGGACCGCGGGCAGATCGACTTGTGAATCCGCGTGAACTCGCCGAGAATCACCTAAGGGGATCTCGCAGAATGACACGCGGTTGATTCGGAGATCTGTTTGAGGGACCACGAATGGCACTCGAAAACTGGTTAGCGTTCGCTGCCGCTTCGGCGGTGTTACTGGTGATTCCCGGGCCGACCATCCTCACCGTGATCAGCTATTCCGTGACGCATGGTCGTCGCGTCAAATGGCCGCTGGTGCTCGCAGTCGCCCTGGGTGATTCGACCGCGTTGTTTCTTTCATTGGTCGGGCTCGGCGCGTTGCTGGCCACCTCGGCCTTCTTGTTCACTCTGATCAAGTGGATGGGCGGCTTGTACCTGATTTATCTTGGCTTCAAGCTGTTGCGCTCCGGGGTATCGGCTCCCGCCCCGGATGAACCGGCGCCGGCCTCAACCTGGAAGCTGTTTTTCAATACGTACGCGGTCACCGCGCTCAACCCGAAGGGTATTATTTTTTTCGTTGCCTTTCTTCCTCAGTTTCTGCGGCCCGATCGCGATATCGGTGCGCAACTGTGGACATTGGCGGTCACATTCGTGGTGTTGGCCACTCTCAACGCATCGCTGTACGCGGCATTCGCAGCATCCGCGCGCCGGCTTCTTTCTTCAGCTGTAGCGCGAGACCGCTTCAATCTGGTTGGCGGCTGTCTGCTCTCGGGGGCGGGCGTGTGGGCGTTATTGGCAAAGCGCAATGTGTAGGCGGAGTTACCCGTCGATCACGGTGCCTCCTGAGCTCTCGCCCATCCGCGACGCCTCGCTGGCGGCGCTTGCGCGCCGTCCGGTCGGCGCAGTGGGCTCGGTTCGTTAGCCATCACGATGGACGCTAATATCATCCGCACAGTCGTAGAAAGCTTTTACGCCGACATCTGGAACCGGCACGACAAGTCCAAAATTCCGACACTGCTTTGCGCGGACTTGACATTCCGAGGTTCACTGGGAGAGGCAAAGACTGGACACGACGGCTTCGCGTCATACCTCGACCATGTTCACGAGGTTCTTGACGAATTCCGGTGCGACATTCTCGATCTCGTGATTGACGACCCAAGGGCGTTTGCACGCATGCGCTTTTCGGGCATACATCGCAGCGAGGTTTTTGGTTATCAACCGACGGGGGAGCGGGTCGAGTGGGCGGGTGCCGCTCTTTTCATATTCAAGGGCGGACGGGTTGCCGACTTATGGGTACTCGGCGATGTCCACGGGTTGTTGCAATTGCTCGAGCGGAACGCGAGTGCTGAGGCGTCGGGGCCCGCACAGGCTGCGCGCCATCCGAGCCGCGCCAGTTAGCCGGCCTCGTAGAGCCACACTGAGTATCTATGCAGCGTCTTGTCGAGATCCGATCGTACAAGCTCAAACCGGGTAGCGGTGCCAGGTTTCATGACCTGGTGGTCAGTCAGAGCATGCCCCTGGTGCGCTCATTCGGAATGGATGTCGTTACATTCGGGCCGTCCGTGCACGATCCGGATGCGTACTTCCTGGTGCGTGCGTATGACAGCCTCGAGCATCGTCGCTCGTCGCAGGAGGCTTTCTATTCGAGCGCCGCGTGGAGAAACGGGCCGCGCCAGTCGATCATCGAGTTGATCGAAGCAGACTGGGATGTCGTTCTGTGGTTGACTCCTGCCGCAATCGACGCCATGCGCATTTCACGCGCTCGGGCTGAAGCGTAAACACCGATTGATTCGACCGACCTGAGCGCGTTCGAGCGGAACCGTAAGTCGGCGGCCGGCTGCCTTCGCCGTTGACGCTATAATCGAGCTTCTCGCGAGTCGCCTCGACCCCACGAATCCCATGTCCGCCGCAGCGCTACCTACCGACGTCGACGCCGTCGTCGCGCTCCTCGAGCAGCACGACTACATTGCTGATCGTCGCCTCGCCACCAGCGTATTCCTCGCGCTCAAGATGGGGCGGCCGCTGTTTCTCGAGGGCGAGGCGGGAGTGGGCAAGACGGAGATCGCGAAGGTGCTGGCGGTCGCGCTTGGACGCGAGCTGGTGCGGTTGCAGTGTTACGAAGGGCTTGACACTGCCTCCGCGGTATACGAGTGGAACTACCCGCGGCAGATGATCGAGATCCGGCTCGCGGAGGCGCAGGGGAGCGTGGATCGCGACGCGCTCGCTACCGACATCTTCGCAGAACGTTTCCTCATTCGGCGCCCGATCCTGCAGGCGCTGAGCGCCCACGCGGGGGCCGCGCCGGTGCTCCTGATCGACGAGCTCGACCGCACCGACGAGCCGTTCGAAGCGTATCTGCTCGAAGTGCTGGCCGAGTATCAGGTGACGATCCCGGAACTGGGTGCAATCAAGGCATCATCGCCGCCGATCGTGGTGATCACGTCGAATCGCACGCGCGAGATCCACGATGCGATCAAGC
>VBCL01000008.1 GCA_005888865.1 Betaproteobacteria bacterium
CCCGGCTCTGCGTCCCGAACGCCGCAGGCTTGCGCACCTACGGGTCCCGGCGCTGCTTCGGGAGTCAACCCACGACTCCCTCGCCGCGCCACCCGTTACGGTGCGCGCGGCTCACGGGCGCTTCGCCGGGCATTCGCCACTCCCGTGATGCGGACGCGTGTCGAGCCGCGGTGACGGAAGGCGCATCAGGGGCGCAGTCGTCGTACGCGGGTGGCTCGTCTGCGGCGACCTCATCGGCCGTATTCGGTAGGTTTGACGGTTCGTGTCGAGCCGCGGTGACGAAGGCGCATCAGGGGCGCAGTCGTCGCAAAGCGGGTGGCTCGTGCGCGGCGACTCGTGGGTTGAGTCGCCGCCGCGAGCCGGGTACCCGCTCGACGACGTGCTTGCGCCCCAGCGCCGCAGTCACTGCGGCTCGGCACGATTACCCGCGCCCCGGCGCCCCAACGCCCCAGTCACTGCGACTCGGCACGGTAACTATCAATGGCTCGGGCGCAAGCGGGCATCCGCAGCTAACGTCCCCAACGGTTGCGGCTACCGAACCACCGAGCGGTTTCAACCGAAGAAAAACTTCCGCTGCGTCTCCCAGTGCTCCTGCGGCAGTCTCTTGAATCCCGATTTCGCGAATAGCAACCAGCGGCCGAGCACGTAGGCCAGCAACGCATTCGCTTCCGCGGCGGGATCGCCCGTCCAGCCGCCGCCGGCCTGCGCGATTTTGAACGCTTGCCGCAACGAGGCTTCGACCCGCTCGTAGAACTGGTTCATGCGGATCTGCAGGCGCTCGTCCTCGCTGACAAGCGCATCGCCGATCAGCACCCGCGTCATGCCGGGATTCTTCTCCGCAAAACCGAGCAGCACCTGCGCGATCTGCGTGGCCTGCGCCACGCCGTCGGTCGTGTCGGTTGTAATCTTGTTGACCAGCGAAAAGAGCGTCGATTCGATGAACTCGATCAGCCCTTCGAACATCTGCGCCTTGCTGGCAAAGTGGCGGTAGAGCGCCGCCTCCGACACATCCAGCCGCCCCGCGAGCGCGGCGGTCGTGACCTTGTCGCCGCGCGGGTTCTCCAGCATCGATGCCAATGTCTGCAGGATCTGCAGCCGCCGCTCCCCGGGTTTTGCTGCCATCGCTAGTCCGCCCTGATCATCGTGCCGACCCCTTCATTCGTCAGCACTTCGAGCAACAGCGCATGCTCGACCCGGCCGTCGATGATGTGCGAGCTGCGCACGCCGTTCTTCACGGCGTCGAGCGCGGAGCCGATCTTGGGTAGCATTCCCCCGTGAATCGTCCCGTCCGCGAACAGCCGTTCGATCTCGCTGGCGGTGAGTCCGGTCAACAGGGCTCCGCTCTTGTCGAGGACGCCCGGGGTATTGGTCATGAGCACCAGCTTCTCGGCCCGGAGCGTTTCGGCGAGCTTGCCGGCCACGAGGTCGGCGTTGATGTTGTACGCTTCGCCATCCCTGCCGACGCCGATCGGCGCGATCACCGGCACGAAGTCGCGCGAATCGAGGAGCTGAATCAGCTCCGGATCGATCCTCTCGATCTCGCCGACCAGCCCGATGTCCACCGGCTCTCCATGATCGATATCGTTCTTCAGCAGCATCTTGCGGGCGTGGATAAACGCCCCGTCCTGTCCCGTCAAGCCCACTGCGCGACCCCCATGCTGGTTGATGAGGCCGACGATCTCCTGGTTGAGCTCGCCCAAGACCATCTCGACGACGTTCATGACCTTCTCGTCGGTAACCCGCATTCCCTGGCGGAACTCGCTCGGGATCCCCATCGTCTTCAGCAGGTCGCCGATCTGCGGGCCGCCGCCGTGCACGATGATCGGGTTCATCCCGACGAGCTTCAGCATCACGACGTCCCGCGCGAAGCCAGACTTGAGTGTCGCCTCGGTCATCGCGTTGCCACCGTATTTGACGACGATGGCCTTGTCGTGGAAACGCTGGATGTAGGGCAGGGCCTCGGCCAGGATTTGCGCTTTGAGCGCGGCGGAAGCAGCCTCGAGGGGCATGGGAGCTTGAGGTCGCGGCCGGGGGCGTCTCGATCGGAGTCGATTCTACCCGAATCGGGAAAAGATAAAGCATCCGCGGCCCTTCCTCGACGAGTAAGCCCTGACTGGCGGAAATAATTGAGGCGCGTTGTTGGCAACAACGCCCTTGGGTAGTTTGGTATCTTGCGTAGATGCTGAACGCCCCGCTGCATGCGGCCGACCCGCGTCCGGCTCCTTGCGTGCTCTCCCACCGATTGCGCGTCTTCAAGACCCTGCGGTCCGACCCGTGGGCGAGACCGACGCGCCGGTACACCCGACCGCCGGGCCGCGTCAGGGCGCCCACTGCGCGCTTCAACGAGGCCGCGCTGGAGGCGCTGCTCGAGCGCGGTGTTGCGATCACGCTCTACACAAGGCGCTGGCCGGAGACGCGGGTGCAACTGATCGAACCCGTCATGTGCAACCCGCTCTACATCGGCCGTCTCTGGCGCGATTGGGGCTTCGCGCGGACGGTCACCGGCAAGATCGCCCGGACGCCGCCGGAACTGGTGTTGTCGCACGAACGGCTCCTCTGTTGCGACGTCTATCGGGCGGGGAACGGCGTGCACCAGGTGCGCCTCGAGGAGTGCCTGCGCGACGAGTCCGCGTTCGCGCGCCGCATGGTCGAATGGAGTCCCTACCACCGTTACGTTCTGGAAATGGAACGGCAGCTCTACGCGAGTCCTGCGCTGCGCGCGGTCATTTGCGACTCCAAGATGGTCCGCGACGAGATCCGCGATCGGTTCGGGGTCACCGAAGACAAGCTTCGCGTCATCTACAACGCCGTCGACAGCGACGTCTTCTCGCCGCAACTGAGGCAGCAGCATCGCGCGGCGGTGCGCGGCCAGCTCGGCGTGGCGGAGAGCGCGACCGTTTTTCTCATCCGCTCCAGCGAGGGGCGCGAGGGCGCCGCAACAGCGATCAGCGCACTGGCTCGCCTCCCCCGCGACACGTATCTCTTTGTCGTCGGGCGCGACAGAGGCCGCGGCCTTTACCGGCGCCTGGCCGAAGAGCTCGGCATTGCCAACCGGGTGGCGCTGCTTGGCCCGCAGGAGGACCCGCGGCCGTTCTACGGTGCCGCCGATGCCTTCGTATTGCCGACGTTGTACGACCCGTGCCCCGGCGCAGCGCTCGAAGCGATGGCCTGTGGCCTGCCGCTGGTCACGAGCACCAAATGCGGGGTAGCGGAGCTCGTCGTGGAGCACGACGCCGGATTCGTCTGTCCCGCGCGCGACATCGACTCGCTCGCCTGGCACATGACGACGCTGACCGATGCCGGCGCGCGCACGACGCTCGGCGCGCGCGCCCGCGAAGCGGTGCTGCCTCTGACCCCTCCGGCGATGACGTTGCAGCTCGTGCTGTTGTACCGCGATTTGCTCGCCGCGGCGCACGCGGCGACGGCGGAGCGCGGCTGACGCTCCCGGTGCGGCAAAGCCAGCGTGCGTTTCGGCGCTCCATCGCAATCGACGTGTGTCGTCAACGTTGTTCATCGCCATGCCGGCAAGCGTGCGCGTGGTGAGGCACCGAAGCTTCTGCTATTGTTGCCCGCATGGTTCAGCCCGCGGTCGATGACGCCGTCGATTTCGCCCGGATCCGTCGGGTACTGGTCATCAAGTTGCGGCATCACGGCGATGTGCTGCTGACATCGCCCGTGTTTTCGGTGTTGAGACGCGTAGCTCCCCAAGCCGAGGTGGACGCGCTCGTCTATGCTGAAACCGCGCCGATGCTCGAGCGCCACCCGGGAATCAGCATCGTGCACACCATCGACCGCCGGCTCAAGCGCGGCCGTTTGCCCGCGTTGCGCGCCGAGCTGCGCCTCTGGCGGGCGCTGCGCCGACGCCGGTACGATCTGGTCGTCCACCTGACCGAACATCCGCGCGGCGCGTGGCTCTCGCGACTCGTTGGTGCGCGCTACGCGGTGGCGCTCGACCGCGCCGATGCGGGAGTATGGTGGCGCTCCTCGTTCACGCATCTCTATGCGCTGCCACGCAATACCGAGCGCCACGTCGTCGAGCAGAATCTCGATGCGATCCGCCGCCTCGGCGCATGGCCTGATGAGTCGGACAAGCCCCTGGTCCTGGTTCCCGGTGCCGCAGCGGAGACGCGCGTCGCCGCGCTGATGGCGCGGCACACGCTTGCGCGCGGAAGGTTCGTGATCGTCCATCCGGGATCGCGGTGGCAATTCAAGAGCTGGACCGCGGCCGCGAACGCGACCCTCGTCGATAGGCTGGCCGCCGACGGGTGGCGCGTCGTGCTGACGGCGGCCCCCGATCCTGCCGAGCGCGCGCTGACCGAAGCGATCCGCACGGTGGCATCCGCCTCGGTCGTCGATCTGTCAGGCGAGCTCACGTTGCCCGAGCTCGGCGCTCTCATTGGCGCCGCCCGCATGCTCATCGGCGTGGATTCCGCGCCGATGCATATGGCCGCGGCGATGCAAACGCCGGTGGTCGCCGTGTTCGGCCCCAGCAGCGAGGTCGCGTGGGCGCCGTGGCAGGTCACGCACCGCATCGTCGGCTCGGCCATCCATCCCTGTCGCCCCTGCAACATAAACGGCTGCGGCGGCAGCAACATCTCCGATTGCCTGCTCACGCTTCCCGTCGCGCGTGTAGTCTCCGCCGTGCGCGAACTGCTGGCGGAAACCGCCGACCGTTTCCCGCATGAGACCGGCACGCCGGCCCATCGATGACCCGCGGGTTCCGGGCGCGCCAGCGCGCTGCGTTCCGCGTCTGTGGCGGCAACCCGTCATGAATGCGCGCGCGGAGGCGCCAGACGGCGCGCCGCAAAAGCTCCTGGTGATAGAGCTCGCCGGCCTCGGTGACAACGTGCATCTGCTGCCGGCGCTGTGGCTCGTCCGCCGTCAATGGCCAGGTGCCGAGCTGCACGTCATGGTCAACGCGAACGTCGCGAGCCTGTTCAAGCTCACGCCGTGGGTCGATCGCTTGTGGTCGTATCCGACCGCGCCCAAACCGGGCGTTCGAGAAAACCTGCGCTGGGCCAATGCGCTGCGGCGCGAGCACTTCGACTGTGTCATCAACACCACCGGTTCGGATCGATCGTCGCTGCTGACCTGGGCCACGCGCGCCAGGGAGCGCATCGGTCGCCGCCCTGCCGATGGCGGTCCTCCTGGCTGGCGCTGGCTATTCACGCGCGTCGTCGAGACGTCGCATTATCTCGAGCCGATGTACCTGCAGAAGTGGCGCTGCCTGAAACAGGCGGGCTTCGACGCAGGAGCGAGCGCCGGCGACTCGCCCGAATTCCACGTCACCATCGATCCGGCGTTACGCCGCAGCGCGGGCATCGGCGCGGAAGACGAGGGTCGTTACATCCACATCAGCCCGTTCACGACCGCCGACGCACGCGAGTTGCCGCGTGAACAAATGGTGACGTTGATCGCAGGTCTGCGCGCGCACCACCCGGATTTCCGGATCGTCCTGTCATGCGCGGATACCGCGCGCGAGCGCGCGAAGCTTGACGAGCTGCTGTCGCGCCTGCGCGAGCCGCCGTGGAAGGTATACGGCGGCACGCTCGACATGACGGGGCTCGCGGCGATCATCCAGACATGTGCGCTGAATCTCTCGGGCGATACCGGCACGCTGCACCTGGCGATGATGACGCAAACGCCGGCACTGGCCTGGTTCCGCGCGCACCGCGGACAAAAGGAATGGATACCGCTGGCAGCGCAATATCGGGTTCTGATCGCCGAGGGCGGGGCGCCCGATGCGCTGCACGGCATACAGACCGACGCGCTGCTCGCCGCGGCGGCCGAGCTCCTGCAGCGCTAATCGGCGTCAAAACGACACGACGCGGGACTGGAGCTTCCATGTGCGGCATCACCGGTTATCTCAGCGACGACCCGCGGGCGCGCGACGCCCTCCCGGCGATGGTCTCCGCGCTCGTTCATCGCGGGCCGGACGCCGACGGCCGTTATCTCGATGGCCCGGTGGCCCTCGGCTTCCGGCGGTTGGCGGTCATCGATATCGAAGGCAGTCAACAACCCCTGGTCGCGGCCGACGGCGCGATTGCGGTGGTCTTCAACGGTGAGATTTACAATTTCCGCGCCCTGCGTCGCGAACTCGCCGCCGCCGGCCATGACTTTGTCACACGCGGCGACGGCGAAGTGCTGGTGCACGGCTGGCGGCAGTGGGGCGAGCGCCTCGTCGATCGGCTTTCCGGCATGTTTGCCTTCGCGGTCTGGGACCGCGCCAAGCGCCAACTCTTTCTTGCCCGGGATCATTTGGGTGTAAAGCCGCTGTATTACGCATGGTGCGGCGGCTCGCTCGTCTTCGGTTCCGAGATCAAGGCGCTGCTGCCCTTCCCGGGGCTGCCGCGCGCGATCGATCTCGACGCGTTGGCACTCTATCTCGAATGCCAATACATTCCGACGCCCTACAGCGTTTATCGGGAAGTGCGCAAGCTTCCGGCTGGACACTGGCTGTCAGTGCGGGACGGCAAAATCGCGACCGGCATGTTCTGGCGGCCGTCGTACGTGCCCAAGCATCGCCTGGACGGCGCAGCCGCCGTCGATGCGCTCGATGCCGAGCTGTCGCGCTCCGTCGAATCGATGCTGGTCGCCGACGTACCGCTTGGCGCCTTCGTAAGCGGCGGCGTCGATTCCGGCGTCATTGCCGCGATCGCCGCGCGTGTTGCGGGACAGCCGATCGACAGCTTCAATCTCGGTTTCATCGGCAACGCTGTTGGCAGCGAACACGAAGAGGCCGCGCAAGTCGCGCGCCATATCGGCAGCCGACATCATTGCTTGATGCTCGCTCCCGGCGAGGTCCTTTCCGCGCTCGACCGATGGGTCGGCGTATTCGACGAACCGTTCGGCGATCAGGCGGCGCTGCCGACCATGCTGCTCGCCGAGTATGCACGGCGGAGCGTCACGGTCGTGCTCACCGGCGAGGGCGCGGACGAAGTGTTCGGCGGCTACGGCAACTACGTCAAGCGGATGCGAGAGGAGCGCGTCACCGGACCCCTCGGCATGCGGGGCTCGCCGCTCGCCTGGCTCGCGCGGCGTCTGCCCGGGCGGCTAGCGCGCGACCGCGTCCTGAAAGCGCTCGCCGAGCCGAAGTCGCGGCGCTACGCGACGATCCCCAACATTTTCGATTCGCTCCTGCGCGGCGAGTTTTTCACCGATGCGTTTCGCGCCGCCACCAGCGCCCGGATCGCCGATCGCGCCGAAATCTACTTCGACGAATGCGATTCGCCATCGTACCTCGATCATCTGCTCAACATCGACGCGCGACTGTGGCTGCCGGATGACCTGCTCGTGAAAGTCGACCGGGCAACGATGGCATTCTCGCTCGAAGCGCGCGTTCCCTATCTCGATCATGCGTTCTATGGCTGGTGTGCCCAGCTCGACCCCGGCGTGAAGGTACGCTGGGATCAGCGCAAGCTCATCTTGAAAAAGCTTGCCGAACGCTATTTGCCGCCCGCGATCGTGCACCGGCCGAAGCAAGGATTCATGATGCCACTCGAGAGGTGGCTGGCGGGCGAGCTGAAAGACGAGGTTTCACGCACGCTCGGGCCAGCCGGCCTGGCGCGGCGCGGATTGATCCGGCCGCAGGCGCTCGAGCGGCTGATCGGCTCGCATTCGTCAGGACGCGGGAATCACGCCATGCGTCTCTGGGTGCTCATGGTCCTCGAGCGCTGGTTCGAGCATTACGAGCCCGATTTCGCACTCTAGAAGGCCAAGGAGCCTGATGCGCCCACTGTCGATTGTCCATACGGAGAACTCCTGCGGCTGGGGCGGGCAGGAGATCCGTATCCTCACCGAATCGCGCGGTTTTCTCGACCGCGGTCACCGCGTCACGCTCCTTGCCCCGCCGGAGGCGCCGATCGTAACGGCGGCGCAGCGCCTGCGCGTGCCCGTGATCCCGCTGCCGCTGCGCAAAAAGCGCCTGTCGGATCTGCGGGCGCTGCGGCAATGGCTGGTGGCGCATCGCGCCGACGTCGACATCCTCAACACGCACAGCTCCACGGATAGCTGGCTCGGCGCGATCGCCTGCGCGACCATGCGCGATCCACCGCCCATTGTGCGCACGCGGCACCTGTCGACGACCGTCCACAACCGGATTGGCACGCGCTGGCTGTACGTGCGCGCCAACGCGCATATCGTCACGACGGGCGAAGCGGTCAAACGCAAGCTGGCGCGCGAGAACCGCATTCCCCTCGAGCGCATGACTTCGATCCCGACCGGCATCGACCTCGCCCGTTATGTGCCGGGCGATCCGCATTCGGCACGCGCCCGGCTGCGATTGCCGGACCGTCCCACGCTCGGTATCGTCGCTACGCTGCGCGATTGGAAGGGCCACGTCTACCTGTTCGACGCGATCGCCGGCGACCGAGCGGCGTGGGCAGACTGGCAAATCCTGGTCGTGGGCGACGGACCCGATCGCGCGCTGCTCGAGGCCCATGTCGTGCGCGCCGGCCTCGGCGATCTCGTGCGCTTCGCCGGCCAGCAGGATGACGTGGTGCCCTGGCTGCAGGCGCTCGACCTGTTCACGCTGCCGTCGTACAGCGAAGAGGGCGTGCCACAGGCAATCATGCAGGCGATGGCGTGCGAGATCGCAGTGGTCTCGACGCCGGTCGGCGGCATCCCCGAGGCACTCGATGCCGGCGTGACGGGTCTCAGCGTGGCGCCGCGCTCCGCCGAGGCGCTTGCCGCGGGCCTCGCCCGACTGCGCGACGATGCGGCGCTGCGTGCCCGTTTTGGCCGCGCCGCGCGGGCGCGCGCAGTACGCGACTTCGGCATCGAGCCGATGCTCGACCGCATGGAAGCGGTCTTCCGGTTTGTCCTGGAGCCGGGTCCGTTTGATGCGCCGGAGCGGACGTCTGCGGTCAGACCGCGAAGCTAACCTGCCGCCGCGGCGGCGCGCACGCCGATCGCGCGCTCGAGACGCGCGCCATAACCGAGCAGCATCGCACAAAGCGCCCAGAACTCCTTCGCATTGCTCCGGATCAGAAAATCATCGGTCAAGTTCTTGACGAGGAATCCAACGAGCATCGCGAGGCCGACCAGACCAATCAGCGCGAGCGCATCGTCGCGCGCGCGCAGGAAACCGATGAAACGCCACCCGAGCGCCGCCAGTAGCGCGATGAAGGCGATGAGTCCGAAGACGCCGATCTGCAGCCATTGGCTCGCGAAGAGGTTATGCGCGTGCGACAGGGTCGGGTCGTGCAAGGCGACCCGCAGCTCGTCCTGCAGGATCGACTTGCCGAATCCATAGCCGATCCATGGATGTTCGCCGATGCGCGCCGCCGTGAAATCCCACAGGCGAAGCCGCGGGTCCTCGGCGAACGTCTGCGCCACGCTCGTATCCGCCGGAAAGCTCACCCGCGCGCGTTCTTGCGCGACGTCGGCGAAGAAGAATCCCAATACGAGAAACAGCGCAATCAGCGGCGGCAGCCAGCGCAGCGTCGCGCGGGCGAGGCCCGCGCGCCAGCGCAACGCAGCCAGGATCGAGGCAGTCGCAAACACTGCCGCCAACGCGATCCACACCATCCGATTGTCCGAAAGGCGGGCGGCGACGAGCAGCACCGTAAGCAGCGCTGCGGCAATCGCCAACGTTCTCCTTCCGGCGCCGAACCCGATCGGTGCCGGCGCAAGAAGCGTGATGAACAGCGGCGCGACCAGGACGAGATAGGTCGAAAACGCGCCCGCGCCGGCGTGCCAGCGCGCAGGGTCCCATCCCTCGGCGGAGGCAGCGAGGGCGGCGGCGAGCGTGGCCAGGACGAAAAAGCTCACCAACACGACCACGACGAGGCGTCGCCATGCTTCGCGGTCGGAGGTCGCGATATAGAAGGTCGCCATCGTCAGCAATCCCCACGCCAGCTCGTGGCGAAATTCTCCGAGCGTGTACGCCAGGTGGACCGACCACAAAGCCGACGCCAGCGCGCAGCCCGACCACACCAGGAGAGCCACGAGTATCGCGATGCCGGGCGAGGGAACGGACGCGCTCCGCCCCGACCGGCTCAACAACAGGGCTGCGAGCGCGAGCGTTGCGCTGGCCCCGAAGGCGATCGAGCGTGCCGCCGTCGCCCAGCCGCCGTCGCCCAGCCCGTAGGCAGCAGCGCAAGATATGCCCCGGCAGCGATAAGCAACGCGTGGCGAAGCCTTCCCGGCAATGGATCAACCATCGCCGCACCGGTCGTCAATGACCACCGATCGCGACTGGCGGGGGCGACTGGCGCGGGCCGCCACGCAGCGGTGCAAGAGACGTGCGCACGGCGCTCTCCACCACGGCGACCGGCAGATTGCGAACATCTTCGCGTGCTCCGTAAAGCGGGACGTGCCGCAGCAGCGGATTCGGCGAGCGGCACGCTTGTCGCAGTATGCCTTGGCGCGGGTCCGACCAGAGAGAAATGACGTCGAGCGGAAACGCAACGTCGAGATAATAGGTCATCGTCAGCACGCCGCTGTCCGGCGCAACAAGCAACCGGCAGCGGTTCTTGATGATCGACATCAGCTCCGCGAAATCGGTCCTGCCGCGCAGGTCGCTGATGTTGGCGCCTTCATAAGGTTGCTCCGTCGTGCATCCAAGAATCACCCAATGCACGTCGTCCACCTCTCCGAAACGCGCGAAGAGCGCCTGCCATGCCGCTGCCGGCCAGTCCTTGACGTAACCATAGTATCCCGCGGTTTCCGAGTGAACATGCGCTCCGATGACGATCCGTTCCCGCAGCACGGTCAATGCGCGGTCGGCGTGGACGTCCCATTTCGGATTCCAGGACAACGTGGGTGGGTATTCGTGGCGCCTGCCCTCCAGCCAGCGGTTGGGATCCGGATAGTCAAAGACGGTGCCAAACGCGTCGAAATCGATGCCCAGCGCGGCGCAGGCGCGGGAGAGATCGATCCGCGCTTCGCGCTGCAGTCCGGGGATAACGTAGACTTCGTCGATGCCTGTCAGCTCGAACGGCTCCTTCAATTCCTCACGCGTGATGACCGCGATGCGTGCGCCCGGCGCTTCGCGCCGAATGCGCGCAAAGAGCGGAACGAGGCACAGCGCAACGTCGCCCATTCCGCGATTCCAGTAGAACAGGAAGGCGTTGCGCCGCTCGTGCCGCGACCGGGCGAGTGCGTGGTCGAATGCCGTGCCAAATGCACGATCGGAGAGCCGACGCGCGATGCTCTTCAGGCTGGGCATGGCTTGTCTTGCTAAGGCCGTGAAAATCGCAAGTCAGGCCGCCGACTCTCGGAACTGCCGTTGCGCAAGCCGCGCATAGGTCCCGGCACGCGCCAGCAACTCGGCGTGCGTACCCTGCTCGACGATGCGGCCCTGCTCAAGCACAATGATTCGATCGCAGTGCACGACCGTCGACAGCCGGTGCGCGATGACGATCGTCGTGCGCCCGCGCATCAGCGTCTCGAGGGCGGTCTGGATCAGCGCTTCGGACTCGGTGTCGAGTGCCGAAGTCGCTTCGTCGAGGATCAGGATCGGCGCGTCCTTCAGTATCGCTCGGGCGATCGCGATCCGTTGCCGCTGGCCACCCGACAACCGGATGCCGCGCTCGCCCACGATGGTCTCGAAGCCATCGGGTTGTGCCCGGATGAAGTCGAGTGCGTTCGCCGCCTCGGCAGCACGCTCGATCGCCTCGTGTGGCGCGCCAGCCATCATCCCGTAGGCGATGTTGGCCGCGATTGTATCGTTGAAAAGCACGATCTCCTGACTGACGAGCGAGATCTGCCGCCGCAACTCCCGCAGATGTATCGTGGAAAGATCCTGGCCATCGAGCAGCAGTCGGCCCTCGGTCGGCGCGTAGAAGTGCGGGATCAGGTTGATCAGCGTCGTCTTGCCTCCGCCGCTGGGACCGACGACCGCGACCGACTCCCCGGGGGCGATGACGAGATCGACCCCGGACAGCGCCTGCGGCGCTTCGGGGCTGTAGCGCTTGGTGACACCCTCGAAGCGAATCTCGCCCCGCACCCGGCCCAGATCGACCGTCCCGGTATCCACTTCCGGCGGCTCGTCGATAAGGGCGAACACACTCGCTGCGGCGGTGAGCCCGCGCTGGACGGTCGCGGTCACGTTACTGAGCGTCTTGAGCTGATTCAACAGATGCAGCAGGGCGAGCACGTAGGTCACGAAGTCTCCGGCACCGTAGTTGCTTCCCGCACTCTGCCTTATCGCGATCCACAAGATCGCCCCGACGGCGAAGGAGACGATGATCTGATTGATCGGCGTGCCGAGCGCGGCGGCGGCCGCCTGCTTCGCCATCGCCACCCGGAGCCTGTTCGACGCCGCTCGCAGGCGATCGCTTTCGTACGTCTCGCCGCCGAACACCTTGACGATGCGATGGCCGCCGATGGCCTCCTCCAGCACGTGGGTGAGGACCGCGGTCCGGTCCTGAACCAGACCGGCCACCCGCCGGAGCCGCCTGTTGATCTTCTGGATCGTCAGCCCGACCAGCGGAAAGGCGAGGAACGCGATCAGCGTCAGCTGCCAATTGATGTACAGCAGATAGCCCAGCATGAACGCGATGGTCAGCGTATTGCGGATGCTGACGGTCACCGCCTCGGAGGCCGCGGCGGCGACCTGCTGCGCATCGAACGTGACCCTGGAAAGAAGCAGGCCGGACGACGTGGCGTCGTAGAACGACGTTGGCATCCGGAGCAGGTGATCGGCGGCGTTGCAACGCAGGTCGAACACGACGCGGGAGCCGATCCACGCCAGTCCGTACTCGCTGATGTACGAGCCGATGCCGCGCAGGACGAACACGCCCACGATCGCGAGCGGCAGGTAAATGGCCGCATTGGCCTCAACAGAGCCCGCAGTCCCGAAGCTGTTCAGCATCGGCTGCACGATGCGCAGCATCATCACGTCGGTCGACGCGACCACGAGCATGCCGACCGTGGCCAGCGCGAAGATCGCGCGGTAGGGGCGCACGTACCCCAGTAACCTGCGGTAGAGCTTCAAGGCGTCAGCGCGCCCGCTGGGTAAGGCGCGGCGCGACCGGAACGACGACTGCCGCGGTCGGCCCGGGCGGGACGTACTCGGGGATCCACGCCTTGAGCCAGGCACGTACTTCGGCATCGCCTGCTGCGCGGTCGCGCTCCAGCCACGCGATCACCTGGTCGATGGCGTCCGCGCCGGTCGAGCGCGCCTGCGCGATGAAAAGCTTGGGATGCGGCGTGGCGAGCCTCGCTTCGTCGGAGGCGAGCGGCTCCTCGAAGAGCTTCTCCCCGGGCCGCAGGCCGGTGAACACCACGCGGATGCTGTCCGGATCTGCGCCGGAAAGCCTGATCATGTCGCGCGCGAGGTCGAGAATGCGCACCGGCTCGCCCATGTCGAGCACCAGCACTTCCCCGCCCTTGCCCATCAGCCCCGCCTGCAGCAGCAATTGGGTGGCCTCGGAGAGCGACATGAAATAGCGCGTGATCTCGGGATGGGTGACGGTCACCGGTCCGCCGCGCGCGATCTGCTCGCGGAAACGCGGAATTACGCTACCGGCGCTGCCAAAGACGTTGCCGAAACGCACCATGACGAATTGGGTGCCGCCATTTTGCAGGCTCTGGCAGATCACTTCGCCGAGCCGCTTCGACGCACCCATCACGTTGGTGGGATTGACCGCCTTATCGGTCGAGACGAACACGAATTTTTCGACTTTCGCCGCCACCGCCGCGCGCGCGAGCACCCACGTACCGTAGGCGTTGTTGCGCACCGCCTGCCACGCATTGGTCTCCTCCATCAACGGGACGTGCTTGTATGCGGCAGCGTGGAAGATCACCGACGGCCGTTCGCGGGTGAGGATCTGGTCGACCAGCGCCGCATGCTTGGCGTCGCCGACGATCGTCACCACCGGCAGATCGGGGAACTCGTCATCGAGCGTTTGCTGAATCTGGTAGAGCGCGTACTCGGACAACTCGAGCAGCGCCAGTCGCGACGGCCGGTAACGCGCGATCTGCCGGCAAAGCTCGGCGCCGATCGACCCACCCGCGCCAGTGACCAGCACGACCCGATCGCCGAGCCATTCTCGCAACCCTGCGGTGTCGAGCACTACCGGATCCCTGCCCATGAGATCGTCGAGCTCGATGTGCCGAATGGTCGTGAGCTGCGAGCGTCCGCTGATGAGGTCCTCGTATGACGGCACCGTGAGCGCCTCGAGCCCCGCCGCGGCGCACACCTCCGCGACGCTCCGGCGCACGCCGTGCGCGGCGGAGGGCAGAGAGATGATCACGGTGCGCACGCCATAGCGGCGCGCCCACACCGGCAACTCGGAAATGGGGCCCAGAACGCTCACGTTGCGGAGCATCCGACCCTGCTTGGCCCGGTCGTCGTCGAGAAGGCCGACGACGCGCCACTGGCGGCTGTGCGCCAGCTCCTTGGTGAGCCGGGCGCCGGCTTCCCCGGCACCGAGGATCAGCACCGGCTCGCCCAGCGCGGCGAGCGGGCTATAGAGCCGATGCTCCTTCCAGATGCGGTAAGTGAACCTGCTGCCTGACATGAGGAAGGTCAGCGCGAGGGGGTAGAGGATGAGCACGCTGCGAGGGACCACCGAGGTCAGGCGAAGCATGACCAGTACGACCGGGATCGCCACCGCGCCCAGCCCGGCCGCCAAGACGATCCGTTGCAGGTCCGGCAAGCTCGCGAAGCGCCAGAGACCGCGATACAAGCCGAACGCCAGGAATATGCCGGCCTGTAGCGGCAGGATCCATGCCAGCGTGCGCCACATGTCCGAGAGCTGCGGCTCGTACAGCTCCATGTTGGAGCGCAGCCAATACAACCCCGTCCAGGCGATCGCTGCTGCACATACGTCGTGCACGAACGCGAGCCAGACTCGCCAGTTAGCACTTACTTTCCTCAAATCGTATTCCTCGCCGGCGCCAATGATACTCGATCGCGCCGAAGACCAAGGCCAGGATGACCGTCCAGATCACGATAGCGGCCACCCCGGCGTCCGGAGCCCAGAAAAGCGTCGCCACGGCGCTTCCGGCGGATCCGACCATAAGTGATGCATAGAGTGCCAGCGTGCGACCGTGACCCCAGCCGCTCTGCACCAGCCTTTGGTACGAGTGATCCCGGTGCGCTTCCCAGACCTTGGCGCCGCGCAGCAGGCGCGCTACCAGCGTGACCGACGCATCGGCGATGAATGGGAGAAACGCCAGAATCGGAAACCAGACCGGCCACCACCCTTCCAGCCAACCCGTCATGCCGAAAATCGCGGCGAGGAAGCCCAAAGGCACGGAACCGGCGTCACCGAGAAATACCCGGGCAGGCGGCAGGTTGTAGACCAGAAAGGGTACGGCCGCCGCGGCGATCGCCAAGAAAAGCGACGACACGGGGCTTGCGGCCAGCCAACCGCCCAGCGCGTACGCGCCGAAGCCGATGACCGCCATTGCACCGGCCAGCCCGTCGCTTCCGTCCATGAAGTTGTAGAGATTGGCCATCCAGACGATCACCAGGACTGCGACGATCGGGTCGACTGCCGGCGCGGCCAGCCACACCCAGCTCGCTGCTGCGCCGATGTGGACGGCCAGGCGCAGCCCGGGGTGAACGCCACGGTGGTCGTCGAGCAGCGATATCGCGATGAGGGCAAGGAGCGGGGCGAGCCAAACCTTCGGGCCGGGTAACCATGCCGTTCCGGCCAGCCAACCCGCCCAGATGGCCATTCCTCCCACCCGCGGCACCGCATGCCCATGAAGCGAGCGGGCATTGGGGTGATCCAGCGGCAAGCGCGCGGCATTTCCCACCAGGATCGTGAGACCCACCCAGGTCACCGCGGCAGCGATCATGGCCGGCAGCAGGCTCATTCCGGGTTCACTGATGTGGCCGCGCGGTATTCACGATTAAGGAACGTCGGCAAGCTCTTGTTTGTACCCATTCTTGCCAGCGTCTCGCGTCGATGCCGCAGAGGCGATTGTAGAGTGAATTATACCCGGCGGGACACTGCGATAGCGCGGGTCGAAAACCGCGGTCTTGTTGCAATTAAACAACAGCATTCGCACCGACTTTTGGGGTCTGCGGGTTTTAGCTTGCCGTCGGAATCAGCGCTTTGGCAGAATGAGTACCAACTTCTCGCACCCTTCTGAGAAGGTTCCGATGGCAGGCGCAAAGCAAGCTTCCTTGCCACTTTTTTCCGTCAGAGGAGAAACTTCATGAATAAAAAGCTCGTCGCACTTGCCGTCGCCGGCGCGTTTGCGCTACCGCTGGCCGCGCAGGCGCAAACTGCGAACGTCACGCTGTACGGTCGCCTCAATGTGGACTTTGAATTCGTCAAGGGCAGGACGTGCCCGCAGGCAACCGCTCCGGTCGCCGGTGTGCCTGGCACGCCCGCAGCCTGCAACCCGACCCCGACAACTGACAACAGCTCGAATCCGACGGTCAATCGCCTGAGCAGCAACTCTTCGCGCCTGGGCGTGCGCGGCACGGAAAGCCTGGGTGGCGGGCTCAACGCCATTTTCCAGATCGAATCGTCGATCAACGGCGATACCAATGCCGGGAACCTGGGCGGCCGGGAAACATTTGTCGGCCTGCAAGGCAGCTGGGGCAAAGCGACCGTCGGCCGCTTCCTGATGCCTGAAGACGATCTGCACCCGATCTTCGGTAACGCACCGACGCTGACGACCTCGATCCTGTCGACGGCCGCGTTGTGGGCGCAGGGACCGTTGAACAAGGCGCAGGGCGGCTTCGATGCCCGCACCGGCAACAGCCTCCGCTACGACAGCCCGAACTTCAGCGGCTTCACCGGGGCGCTGCAGTATTCGACGCGCGATTCCTCGGGCAATGCGGACAGCGGCGACAACGGCGATCACACCTCCGAGCTTCGCCACGCCAACGTGGTCGGCGGCAACTTGATCTACGCCAACGGACCGTGGAACGCAGGTGTCGCGTTCGAGCACAACAAGGATGTTCGCGGGGCTGGACTGAGCGATACGGACTGGACGGTCACCGGCGCATACGACTTCGGCACCATCATGCAGGGCTTCGGGCTGCGGCTCGCGCTGGTGTATGAGCGGACCAAGTACGACACACCGACGGGCGACCTGAAGCGCGACTTCTGGGGCGTATCAGGGACGATCCCGGTCGGCGGCGGCAAGGTCTACCTGTTCTACGGTCGGGCAGGCGAGGGCAAGGGTAACGCGGCTACCGGCACGTTCGTGGGTGGCTTGGTCAAGGGTCCGGACACCAAGGCGGATCAGTACGAAGTCAGCTACAGCTACAGCCTGTCGCCGCGTACCCTGCTCTACACAGGTTATGTCAAGATCAACAACCAAGCCAACGCCAAGTACGAATTCAACATCAACTCGTACCCGATCGCCCCGGGCGGCAAGCCGGGCGGCCTGGTGTTCGGCATCGTGCACTTCTTCTAATCGGTTGCAACACGCATGTCCCAGGCTTAGTTGGTCTAGCTGGGTTTAAAGTGATCATCCGGGCGTCCAGTGGGCGCCCGGTTTTTTTGGCTCCGACCGTCAGGACACGGAACCGCGATCGAATCGCACAATCGCAAGCTTGGAGTTTCGATGGTCGATGATCTGATCCTCGGTTTCGACCGCGCGCTGCGCACGCTTTCCGGCGTTGCCGCGAGCGGACGTGCGAATCCCGCAGCCGGCATGCCGGAGCCCAAGCTGACTCCCGAGGAACGGCGGCACGCGGCGGGGCTGATGCGCGTCAACCACACGGGCGAAGTCTGTGCGCAGGCGCTCTATCAAGCCCAGGCCCTGAGCGCACGCGGGGGCGAAACCCGCCGCCGGCTTGCGCAGGCGGCCCGTGAAGAGGAAGAGCATCTCGCCTGGACGCAGCAACGGCTTGCCGAGCTGCACGGCCGCACGAGCCTCGCCAATCCGCTCTGGTACGCCGGTTCCTTTGCGATCGGCCTCGCCGCGGGCATGACCGGCGACGGCACGAACCTCGGCTTCGTTGTCGAGACCGAACGGCAGGTCGAAGAGCATCTGACCGGACACATGGACCGGTTGCCGCCCGGTGACCTGAAAAGCCGCGCCATCGTTGCCGCAATGCGCGAGGATGAGGTGCGTCACGGGCGCGCGGCCCGCGACGCGGGCGCGGAAGAGCTTCCGTGGGTCGCGCGCGCGCTGATGCGGGTCGTGGCCCGTTTGATGACGGTGACTGCGTACCGCCTCTGACCCGGCGGGCGGCGCAACATGCGACAATGAGCGGGCCCTGCGGTCCACTGCCCGGCCGTCAGAAGATCGGATGAACAGACCGCTCGTCGCCCTGATCATCGCCTGCGCAGCCGCGCTGCCGCAGTCGGCGCCTGGCCAGATCGCCAACGTCCGCCTCTATGGCAATCTGAACCTGGACTTCGAGCTCGTCCGCGGAAAACAGCAGGACGACTCGAACCCGACGGTCAATCGCGTCAGCAGCAATTCATCGCGTTTAGGCATCCGCGGCACCGACTACATCGGGAACGGTCAGGTCGCGATCTTCCAGATCGAGTCGTCGATCAATGGCGACACCAATGCAGGTAACCTCGGTGGCCGCGAAACCTTCGTCGGCCTCCAGGGTGATTGGGGTACGTTGAAGCTCGGCAGGTTTCTCACCCCTTACGACGATATCCTGCCCATCTTCGGCAATGCGCCGACCCTCACCACATCGATCCTTTCCACCGCAGCGATCTGGGCGCAGGGGCCCCTGTCAAAGGTGCAAGGCGGTTTCGACGCACGCCTCGGCAATTCACTGCGCTACGAGACGCCGCCACTCGGCGGGTTCACGGGCGAGCTGCAGTACTCGTCGCGCGACTCCTCGGGAAACGCCGACAGCGCGGACAATGGCGACCACACCTCGGAGCTGCGCCACGCCAACGTGGTCTCCGTCGGGGCGTTCTACAGCAAAGGGCCGCTCGATCTGGGCCTCGCCTACGAGCGCAACAACAACGTGCGCTTTGCGCATACCAACGATGACGCGCTGTCGGTCGCCGGCGGCTACGATTTCGGCACGATCGCGGGTGGCGTCGGGCTGCGTGTCGGCGCCGTTTACGAACGCCTGAAATACGACACGCCTGTCGGTGAGCTCAAGCGCGATTTCTGGGGCATCTCGGCGACCGCCCCCGTCGGCGGCGGCTCGATCTACGCCTTCTGGGGTCACGCCGGCAACGGCAAGGGGAGCGCCGTCGATGGCACCTCGATCGGTGGTCTCACCAAAGGCCCAGACTCGGCCTCTGACCAATGGGAGATCTCGTACAGCTATCCCCTGTCGCTGCGCACACTCCTCTACGCCGGCTACGTACGCCTCAACAATCGCGCGAACGCGGGCTACGGCTTCAACATCAACGACTACAGCAC